>DAOUTP010000253.1 GCA_030626645.1 Candidatus Cloacimonadota bacterium | reverse complement strand
GAGAAGTTTTGGAAATGCTTGGAACAGATCCCGGTTCAAAAACTGATGTTCCTGCCTGGTGCGAGAAAACAGGTAATGAAATGTTGGAGCAATCAGAAGACAGTGGCACTTTTATATTTTACATTAAAAAGAAGTAAAAAGGAGTGAATTGTGTTTAAGAAAGGAGTTCTAAGAGATTTATTTGATTCATTATTTGGTAAATCCTGGCCTATGTGGGTTGGAGGTATTTTGCTGGCAATGATGAATATTCTACTCTTCGTGATCAAATATCCGTGGGGAGCCAGCGGAGGTTATGTTAATATCGGTCAAAATTTGTTCCAAAGTCTTGGCTCAAAAGGCATTTCGGCAGGCTTACCGATAAGCCTCCACACAGTAGCAATGTTGAATATCTTCATAGTTCTCGGTGCATTTGTTTCATCATTATTTTCCAAAGAATTCAGCATTAAAGTAGCCCCGCTCGGTGAACTTTTCAAAGGTCTCATCGGAGGAGCTTTGATGGCAATCGGTGCAACAGTAGGAATCGGCTGCACAACCGGTGGATTCTTTTCAGGAGTTCCGGCACTTTCCGGAGGAGCTTTGTTCCTTACGCTCGGTTTTATGATAGGAACGTTCGTTGCCCTCAAATATCTTTTGTGGGAAATGGAAGCACTTCCCAAAATGAGTATGGGAAAATCCTGCACCTTGCTTTCCGGCAGCGGGAAGAAAACAGGCTGGCAAAGATGGCTCGGTTGGATATTAATCGCTCTGACTTTGTATATCTTCAGTAATTATACAAAAACCGGGACATCAATTTCTAAAATCGTAGGTTGGCACATTTTCTTCGGTCTTGTATTGGGAATCATCCTGCAAAGATCAAGATTTTGTATCGTTCGTGCTTTCCGTGAACCGTTCATGACGGGTGAATCATCAGCTCCTGTAGCAGTTATCCTCAGCGTTCTGATAGTTCTCATCGGCTTTACGGTTCTCAAATATTTCGGAGTTGGAAATGCCGGTGAAACTGCAGTTCACGCTATCGAGATGAAATCTGTTTATGCTAATTTCTGGTTGCGAGCACTTATTGGTGGTTTTATTTTCGGTTTGGGAATGACAATAGCCGGCGGATGCGCAGTAGGAACTTTGTGGAGAGCCGGAGAGGGTCACCTGAAATTGTGGATGTCGATCCTGGGATTTACAATATTAGCTCCATTTTCCAAAGCTTATATCGTTCCCGGATTTGAAAAAATGATCCCTGAATCACTTCGAACCAAAATGTTCTTACCGGAATATTTGGGTTATACGGGAGCAGTTGTCCTGGTTTTAGTGATTTTACTATTATGGTTTATTTTCGTTAAATGGAACGAAAAGACCGGAAAATTTTCTGCATTATAAAGGGAGGAGAAAATGAAAAAATTGAATTATCTAATTATTCTTTCTGCAATCCTTCTTCTAGTTTCAGGTTGCGGAAATGGATTTTCCGAAGGTGGATATTTTGCCGATGCCAAGGCTTTGGTAAATGAAGCTAAGAAAGATATCGAAGAAATTTCTTACGATGATTTTAAATCTAAGTTGGAAAAGGAAGAAATTCGTATTGTTATCGATATTAGAGAACCAGGAGAATTTGAAACCGGTTATATCGGAATGCCCAATGAAGATGACGAGTATCCTTATCCCGAAACCTTTACTGTAAACATCCCGCGCGGTCTTTTGGAATTTAATATCGGTAACAAAAGCCACTGGGATGATGAACTTTGGGTAGAAATGCCTGCCAAAGATGAAGAAATTGTCGTTTACTGTAAGAAAGGTGGAAGAGCTGCACTGGCTGCTCAATCACTTAAGATGCTTGGTTATACAAATGTAAAGAGCCTTAAAGGCGGATACAGAATATGGTTAGATCCAACTGCTCCCTTGGAAGAAGCTCCAAAGAGTTCAGGTGGATGTGGATAAACAAAATAAGGTTGAAATAAACCAAAAAAAAGGAGAGAAAAAATGAAAAAATGGATGAAATTCGTACTAGTGATCGCAGTAATTTCTGTGATTTTTGTAGCGGGATGTAAGGATGATGTAACAGATCCTGATGTCAGTGCATTTGAGGAGTTAACTACTTACATGGATGCCAGTGGAATGACTGTAACGGAATTATTTGATGGTTGGATTACTACAGCCAGTGATGTAGTAGATTCTACAACTTACACAATTCCGGATTATTACGTAATGGATATTAGATCTCAAGCTCATTACGATTCATTGGGACACATCGAGGGTGCTGTTCATTCTTCACTTGGAACTATTGTAACAGATGCAGCACTTGCTGATAAACCAATAATTGTTGTATGCTATTCCGGTCAGTCAGCTGGTCATGCTGTTATGGCTTTACGCCTTTCAGGTTATCTTGATGCAAAAAACTTGAAATGGGGAATGAGCGGATGGAACAGTGTATTTGATGTATGGTCTGGAAATACTGCTCAACTTAATCATGCAAATTGGGTGGATGCACCTGGTTTAATTGCAGATGCAGAAGTTTTTGATTATCCTGAAATCGACACTGATCTGGAAGATGGTTCTGGAATTCTTGCTGAAAGAGTTATTGCCTTATTAGACGGTGGATTTAAAGGCATTACAGCTTTAGATGGGGACACAACAATTGGTGCACTTGATAATCCTGGTGATTTCTTTATCAATAACTATTGGGTAGCAGATGATGTAGAATTATATGGAAACATCGATGGTGCCTACAGGATCAATCCGTTAGTTTTAGAAAACCTTGATTCTGATGGAACAGTTGTAACATATTGCTGGACTGGTCAAACTTCTTCAATGGTTACAGCATACCTTACAGTTTTAGGATATGATGCAAAAAGTTTGAAGTTCGGTGTGAACGGTATTATTTATGATGATCTATTGGG
>DAOUTP010000220.1 GCA_030626645.1 Candidatus Cloacimonadota bacterium | reverse complement strand
TCTATTTCAATGCGAATTCGGAGGACACACAGACAAACTTCTGCAAAATGAGGTATTGATTCTAAGCCCTGGAATTCCTGGAAATATCCCAATTCTAAAAGAAGCTGAGAAGCAGAATATTGAGATCATAAGTGAAATTGAATTCAGTTTCAGGATTAAACATCCTCACAATAAAATAATTGCTATTACAGGCTCCAATGGTAAAAGCACAACCTTGAGCCTTATCCATCATATTTTACAATCTGCCGGATATTATTCGATCCTCGCAGGAAATATTGGAACAGCATTTTCTTCCTACCCAATTGAGAAAGAAAATATTGATTTTATTGTATTAGAACTCAGCAGCTTCCAGCTTGAGATCATTGACACATTCAGAGCTGATGTTGCAGCAATTCTTAATATTACACCGGATCACTTAAATCGTTATAAAAGTTTTGATGATTATGCAGAAACTAAATTCAATATTTTCAGGAATCAGAATTCCCAAGACCTTGCCATCTTAAATCTGGATGATACTACTTCAGCTAAATTCATTGAGAATATCAATTCTGATCTAAAATATTTTTCTCCAAATTCCCAAGCTGATATTTATTACAAAGATAATTCAATTATTTTTGGTTCGGAAAAATTTTCTATTCAGAACGCATCAATTCACGGTCCTCACAACATCGCAAATATGATGTGTGCAATTCTGGCAGTCTCTCCTTTCAATATTAAAAGAGAGATAATTCAAAAATCACTTGAAACTTTTTCACCTCTTGCCCACCGCATGGAATTTGTAAAAGAAGTTGATGGGATAAAATTTTATAACGATTCAAAAGCAACAAATACAGATTCAGTTAAGTATGCACTCCAATCTTTTGACAAACCAATAAGAATTATCATGGGCGGAGCCGGAAAAGGTGAAGATTACAGTATTTTGATACCTTATTTGAAAGATCGAGCAAAAAAAGTATATCTTACCGGAGATACGATCGATGAAATGAAAAGTACATTTAAAGGTTCTGTTGAAATTGCATCTGTCAAAGAATTTGAAGATGTTATCCAAAAAGCATTCTCCGAATCTGAAGAAGGGGATATCATTGTTCTTTCTCCAGCCTGCACAAGTTATGATAGATTCAAAAATTTCGAAGAGCGTGGTAATACCTTTAAAAAAATTGTTTCAAGGCTGAAAAAATGAAAACCAAAACCTATATTGCTCAATACGATTATTTGCTTCTCTTTACATATTTCGTTTTGATAGCTATTGGAATCTTCATGCAGCTAAACATAAGCTCCGTGCGTACATCCATGAATTTCTTCTATCGGCAGATCATCTGGCTATCTCTCTCTGTTGGATCACTTTATTTTGCATTTAAGGTTGTAGATCTGGAAAAATTCAGAAAGTGGATATTCCCACTTTTATTAATCATTATACTTATGTTGATATCTGTTCTCATATTTGGAGATACAGTTAAGGGAGCGGTAAGAAGTATTCGCATCTGGAAGATCAATATTCAGCCAAGCTTACTAGCTAGAATAATTCTTATTTTCTATTTTGCGCATATAATAGATAGGAAAAGAAGATATCTTGATGATACCAAACCCAAAGGGTTCTGGAAACACTTTAAGCAACTTATAATAGTAACTATCATCATCTATTTGCTGATTTTATTTGAGAAACATTTCAGTCCACTGGTAATCTCCGGCATTACTCTACTTTCTCTATTATTCATTGCGAAGATCAGATTATCAACGATTGGAATTATTCTCGCAACCTGTTTGATTTTAGCGCTTTTAGTAATCCAACTTGGACCAACATACCGTTCCGAAAGAATGAAAATCTATTCCAAGTATTCTCTTTTCCACAAAGCTATGAACAAAGAGAGTGAATACACAGGAACTCAAGATTATCAGGTTAGAGAAAGTTTACTCTCATTATCGGGAGGGAGATTAACCGGAACGACATCTACAAGAGGAACCGGCAAACATTATTTCCTGCCCGAAGCAAAAACCGATTACATATTTTCGATTATTGGTGAAGAATTTGGATTTTTAGGAGCACTTGTTGTAATTGGATTATTTATCTTACTCTTTTCAAGGGCAGTTATCAACTCTCTACGTCAGGATGATATATTCCTGAAATTGGCAGGTATCGGTTTAGGAATGAATATATTTTTCAATGCAATGGTTAACATTGGTGTTTCTATGGCTGTATTACCGGCAACAGGGGTAACATTGCCATTTATTAGTTATGGTGGCACTTCATTATTGGTAAATTCATTTTCTGTGGGACTTTTGCTTAATTTAAGCGCAACTAAGCAAAAACTGCAGAATTATTAAAAGGATCTTAGATGGAAAACAAAAAAGTTATTATCGCAGCAGGCGGAACCGGTGGACATATTGTGCCGGCAATTTCCATTGCTAAAGAACTCATAAAGGAAGGGGTTCAAATTCTTTTTGTTGGGAACAGGAACAGCATGGAACAGAAGCTGGCAATGAAGCATAATATTGAATTTGCTGAAATTAGTGTTCAGAAATTCTACCGTAAAATTACTTTTGCACATCTTAAATTCCCATTTAAACTGATAAAAAGTATCATCGATTCCAAAAAAATTATACGCAAATTTGAACCTGATGCATTTCTGGGAACCGGTGGATTCGTTAGTGGTCCTGTGGGTTATGCAGCTCATTTACTAAAAGTTCCAATCTTTTTACAGGAACAAAACAGTTATCCGGGTGCAACTACAAAGATACTTAGCAAATATGCTACAAAAGTGTTTCTGGGAAATCACGATGCAATAAAACATTTACCCAAAGAAATTGCAGTTTATTCTGGAAATCCGATTAATCAAAATGCTGTTACAGAAAAAGATAAAATTGATTTTGAAAAACTCGGTTTAAAAGCTGATACAAAGAAGATCTTCCTATTTGGAGGAAGCCAGGGTTCGGTAGTTTTGAATAAAGCATTTTTACCAATTATTGACGATATCTTGAAGAAAGGTTTTGAAATAATCTGGCAGATCGGAAGCCACAGCTTTAATGAATTCTATCCAAAAGTAAAAGATTTAAAAGGTGTTTATGCTTTTGATTTCACAAATGAGATCGGAAGAATTTATAATTCCATTGATCTTGCTATTGCACGTGCAGGTGCTTTAAGCTTGGCGGAATTGGAAACTAAGAAAATTCCTGCAATTTTAATACCTCTTCCCTCTGCTGCGGAAAATCATCAATATTTTAATGCTTTGGAATTAAAAGAAAAAAAAGTTGCAGAAATAATTGAACAGAAAGATCTGAATCCGGAGATTTTAAGAAATACTGTATTTAAGATGTTAGATACGATTA
>DAOUTP010000261.1 GCA_030626645.1 Candidatus Cloacimonadota bacterium | reverse complement strand
TGTTCCCATTAAAATTGGAGAAAGAACTGCAATTTGCTGCGGCTGTCCAAAGTGTTTCTGCATATCACGTCCAGCCAGAATATTGAATTTCTGTTCTGTTGCACCGAGTTCAACATCAGCTTCAACTGCAACAGAATCGTAACTTTGCAGAATTGGATACATGAGTTCATGCATTCCCAGACTCAACCCGTTTTCATAGCGTTTACGGAATGTCTCGTGTGCCATGAATTGTGCAAGAGTAAACTTTCCCATCAATTTTAACACATCAGACATTTTCATATCGCCAAACCATTCGGTCTGCCAACGAACTTCAGTTTTCTCTTTATCTAAAACCGTGTAAAGTTGCTCCATATATTTTTCAGCATTCTTGATTATTTCTTCTTTTGTGAGCGGAGGACGTGATTCATCTTTTCCGGTTGGATCACCGATCTGTGCGGTAAAATCACCAATAATAATAACCCCAAGATGCCCCATATCCTGGAATTCACGCATTTTCCTAATTGGAACCAGATGTCCTATATGAACATCGTAACCTGTCGGATCAATCCCATATTTAATACGAAGCGGCTTACCCGTTTCTTTAGATTTTGTTAATTTGGCAATTAACTCGTTTTCAGAAATAATTTCTTCAACACCTTTTTTAATTAGCTTCATTTCTTTTTCAAATTTCATTCAATCCTCTATCTACTTATATTATTAAGCATTTCCAATAGCTTTAAAGTAGATTTCTTTGTCAAATAATTTAAGAAATTTTAAGTTATCCACAAAAAAGTGTTAATTAATTACAAATTATAGAGTTGAAGTAATTTATTGTGGATAACTTTAATAAGATTATTTCTTTGTATCTGTTTGTAGTACATTATATTAGGTATCACAAATGATAATTTATCCACAAAAGCTCAAGTATTTTACGTGCTTGACAAATAAACTTTTGTTTTCATTTTCGTTGTTTAATTAGTGATAGAGGTTGTTTACGTAAAATTTTGGATTGTGTATAAGTTTTCATTTTCACAATTTTATTGAGTTTAATCACCTTAAAAATAGAGCGTTAGCTTCAATGGAAAATTATGTGGATAAGTTGTGTATAAAGAAGGTCTCTATTTCGGTGATCGGTTACTATAGAGAGGTTTTAGGGATGTTTTATGAATAATTATGATGAGCTTTGGTCAGGAGTTCTTGATACTCTTCGAGAAAATATTAGCGAACAGGGTTTTAATACATGGTTTAGCGAAACTGAGGTTATTGAACTGAAAGATAACAAACTTACGATTAAAGTTCCAACTCAATTTATTGCTGAGTATTTGAACTCAAATTATAGTGAGTTAGTAACTGAAATATGTTTTAATTTATTTAATAATAAGTATAATATACGTTTCACTGGAATCAATCCTGCCAAACCGGAAAGAAGATACAGTGTTCAACAGCAACCAAAGGAGATTAGCAGCTTCCACACCAAGCTCAACAAAAATTATAACTTCAACGAATTCGTTATTGGAACAAATAATAGCTTTGCCCACTCAGCCTCATTAGCAGTTGCTGAATCACCCGGAACAACTTACAATCCACTTTTTATTTACGGTGAATCAGGAATGGGAAAGACACATCTTATGCAGGCTGTTGGAAATTTCGTGATGGATGAACTTGAAGATAAGAAAGTCTTTTATATAACCACAGAAGAATTTACAAATGAGATGATAGATAATATTAGAAAAAATTCTATGCCGGCTTTCCGAAACAAATTCCGCAATTTTGATGTGCTTCTTATTGACGATATTCACTTCCTCTCTAAAAAAGAGGGAACTCAGGAAGAATTCTTTCATACTTTTAATGCACTATACGAAAAGAAGAAGCAGATCGTACTAACCAGCGACAGACCACCTAAAGACATTCCAGAACTGGAAAAACGACTTGTTACAAGATTTGAATGGGGACTTCTGGCAGATCTAAAAAGCCCTGATTTTGAAACTCGTGTTGCAATCTTGAAGAAAAAAGCTGAATTTGAAGAGATCTGGCTTAAAGATGATGTGATCGAATTTATTGCTGAACATATTTACAGTAATGTACGCGCATTGGAAGGTTCACTTATCCGTATTCTAGCTTTTGCATCTTATAACAATTTGAATACTGAAGATATTACAGTTGATGATATTAGTGAAATACTTATTGATATGATTTCGGATAAAATTCAAGAAGTAAATTTGGAAACTATAATGCAAAAGGTTTGTGAAGCTTATAATATTTCTCCTGCAATGATATTCGATAAAACAAGAAAGAAGAATATTGCTTTTCCACGACAGATCGCAATGTATCTTTCCAACCTGCTGATAACACAGTTATCCCTAAAAGAGATCGCTCAATATTATCAGAGGAAAGATCACACTACTGTACTTCATGCCAAGAAAACAATTGAGAAACAGTTTAAAGAAGATCGTGAGCTTAGGATACAGATTGAAAAGCTCATCAAGGATATAAAAAAATAGATATACACATATCCACTTGGCTTTATGTTGATAAATGTTTATAAATTGATCTTTAGAAAATTAGAAAATTAAATTGTAGATAACTCAAACTTAATAAACAGAATAGGCACAAGTTATCCACAGAAAAAGAAAAAGCATATCTTATTGAAAAATAAAAAGTTAAGTAGTCTAAAATATGGTTATCACCATATACACAGCACCTACTAGGACTACTAATATTTTAATTAAAAAGGAGTTTAAATGAATATAGGATTAAGAACTGTTGGAATCATCATGGTTATTTCATTAGTTATGATAAGTTGTACACAG
>DAOUTP010000148.1 GCA_030626645.1 Candidatus Cloacimonadota bacterium | reverse complement strand
ATACGCAATACTCGGAAGTTTATATTTTAAATTCTTTTTCAAAGCTGATGATCCAAGAGTTGCACTTTTGAATATTGGTGAAGAAGAATCAAAAGGAAATGAGTTGGTTAAAAATACTTATGTTAAATTGAAAGAAAACAAAGATATAAATTTTGTTGGAAATATAGAAGGAAAAGATCTGTTAAAAGGCATCGTAGATGTTGTCGTCTGTGATGGGTTTGTTGGTAATGTTATGCTCAAAACTGTTGAAGGTGTTGCTTATTCAATGATGTCAATTCTCAAAAGTGAGATGAAGAAAGATTGGATCGCAAAATTAGGTGCCCTTTTATCTTTTCCTGCTTACGCATATTTAAAAAAGAAATTAGATCATTCAGAATACGGTGGTGCTCTACTTGTAGGGCTTAATGGCATTTCAGTAGTTTCGCATGGAAGATCAAACGCCAAAGCTATAAAAAATGCTGTTGGACTTGCTGCACATCTGGCAAGATCAGGATTCGTGCAACACACAAAAGAGTATTTTGAGGAGAAATAAACATGAGTATTAAATATTATGCAAAAATCTCGGGAACCGGAATGTGTGTTCCAGATAAAGTTCTAACTAACTTTGATCTGGAAAAGATTGTCGATACTACTGATGAATGGATAAGAACCAGAACAGGGATGTCGGAGCGACATATTGCCTCGGAAAATGAAGCTGCCTCTGATCTGACTTATAAAGCTTCGTTAAAAGCTATCAAAGCTGCCCGTATTCGAACCAAAGATATTGATATGATAATTGTAGCAACCATTTCCGGTGACTATCCCTTTCCCTCTACCGCCTGTGTTTTACAGCAAAAACTAGGGTTGAAAGGCTTTCCTGCTTTTGATATTTCAGCCGGTTGTACAGGTTGGATCTATGCTTCTAACATAGCAAAACAATATATTGAAAATGGCATAGCAAAGAATATCTTAGTTATTGGGGTTGAGATATTAACTAAAATAACTAATTGGAAAGATCGTGGAACTTGTATTCTTTTTGGTGATGGAGCAGGTGCAACAATAATATCTCGTGCTAAACCAAAAGACATTTCCCGGTTTATAGATTCAGAACTTTCTGCCGACGGTACACAATATGATTTATTGATCCAGAAAGCCGGTGGTTCCCGTATACCTGCTTCAAAAGAATCTGTAGAGGAAAATCTGCACACGGTTTATATGGAAGGTAATAAGATATTTAAAAATGCGGTACGTTCTATGTATAGTGCTTGTGATATTATACTAAAAAGGAATTATCTTGATGTGCATTCTATTGACTGGTTAATAACACATCAAGCAAATATGAGGATTATCCAGGCTTTAGGAAAAAAATTGAAGATCGATGAGAAAAAAGTAATTGTTAATATAGAAAAATATGGCAATACTTCCTCTGCCACAATTCCGATGGCATTGGATGAAGCAATTCGAGACGGTAAGATCCAACATGGTGATCTTGTGCTTATGGCTTCTTTTGGAGCCGGTCTAACATCCGGAAGTTTATTACTTAGAATATAAATAGCGGGGTTATTAAATGAGTAAAAAGGCATTTATTTTTCCAGGTCAAGGTGCACAATATATCGGTATGGCTATGGATTTTGTAAAAAGTAATACGGAACTTGAAAACATTCTTAAGAGTTTTGATAAAAAAAATAATACTGAGTTATACAAAATAATGTCGGAAGGTCCTGAAGAAAAACTAAAGGAAACAAAATTTACTCAACCGGCAATTTTGTTCCATAGTATTGCTGCTTTGAAAACTGTTCTGAACGAGATCAATATTATTCCGGATTATGTTGCAGGGCATTCGTTAGGAGAATTTTCTGCTTTGGTTGCAAATGGTGTTCTCACTCTTGAAGATGCAATGTATCTTGTTCATAAACGTGGTGAGTTCATGATCAAAGCAAATGAGGGAAAACCTTTCGCAATGGCAGCTATCATCGGTCTTTCTCCAGATGAAATAATTGATATTTGTGAAGAAGCTTCTAAAATTGATATTGTGATTGCAGCTAATTTCAATACTCCTGTTCAAACTGTAATATCCGGATCTAAAGCCGGAGTTGAAAAAGCCTGTGAGATCGCACAAGAAAGAGGAGCAAAAAGAGTAGTTCCGCTTGTTGTGGGTGGTCCTTTCCATTCACCGTTAATTCAAAAAGCTGCAACCTGGCTTTCAGAAGAGATGAATACTCTCAATTTTAATGAAACAACTATTCCAGTAGTTTCCAATGTAAATGCAAAACCTGTAACTGATACCGAAGAGATCAAAAATAATCTTGCTAAACAAGTTACATCATCTGTTTTATGGATTGATTCAATAAAATTTATGATCGAGGATGGTGTAGACACATTTATTGAATTTGGACCCAAAAAAGTACTTGCCGGAATGTTAAAGAAAATTGACAAGAATATTAAAGTTATAAGTATCGACACAATTGAGACGTTTGAGTTAGTAAAAAATGATTTGGAGACTTTATGAGACGTTTAGAAGGTAAGGTTGCGATCATCACGGGAGCAGCTCGAGGTATAGGGTTCAGTATTGCAGAGATGTTATCTGAACATGGTGCAATCTCTGTTATTATAGATCTTGATCAGGAAGCTGTAAATTCAGCTATTAAGCAGATCGATGATCTAGGGAACAGAGCTATTGGTTTTGCCGCTGATGTAACAAACTCTGAAGAGATCGCTTCAATTTTTAAAGAAATCCATAAGGAATTTGGAAAAATTGATATCCTCATAAATAATGCCGGAATTACTAAAGACGGATTACTCATGAAAATGAAGGAATCGGACTGGGATGCAGTAATGAACGTTAATCTGAAAGGTACATTCATCTGCACTCAAAAAGTTTGCAGGTATATGATGAAAAGCCGTTCAGGGGTGATAATAAATATGGCATCTGTTATTGGTTTAATAGGAAATGCCGGACAGGCAAATTATGCTGCATCTAAAGGTGGAATTATCGCTTTCACTAAATCATCTGCCAAGGAATTTGCCTCCAGAAATATCAGAGTAAATGCCATTGCCCCCGGTTTTATTAAAACAGAAATGACAGACAAATTACCGCAAGAAGTTATTGACAATTATTTAGCTGCTATCCCATTATCCCGCATGGGTACAGTTAGAGATGTTGCAAATTTATGTATATTCCTGGCTTCCGATAAAGCCGGTTATATAACAGGTCAAACCATTCAAGTGGATGGCGGCTTGATAATGTAGCAAAAATTAAGGAGGAAATAATGGACATTAAAGCAAAAGTAACCGAACTAATCGTGGAAGAACTTGGTGTAGAGGCTAGTGAAGTAACTCTTGAAGCGAGTTTTATTGAAGATCTTGGAGCAGATTCTCTTGATACTGTTGAGCTTATCATGAAGTTTGAAGAAGAATTTGATCTTGATATTGCTGATGCAGATGCTGAAGGTCTTACAACTGTTGGTAAAGCAATCGAATATCTTGAAAAACATTTAAATTAATCTATATTTTCGGTGGAGTTATTTATAAATAGCTCCACCATATTAACATCCTAATATTGAGGTTAGTATGAATAAACGGAGAATTGTTGTAACCGGAATGGGTACAATAAATGCTGTCGGGCATAATGTTGAAGAAACATGGAAAAATCTTCTCGCTGGAAAATCTGGTATTGATCACATTAAAAATTTTGAAATAACTGAAGAATATACTAGCAGAATTGCTGGTGAAATAAAAAACTATGATCCAACTGAACATTTTGAGAAAAAGAAAATAAAAAAACTCGATCACTATACGCAATATGCTCTCATTGCAGCAAAAGAAGCATTCGAAGATTCTGGACTGCACAATGCAGATTTCAATCATGACAGAGCTGGAGTGATCGTTTCTTCCGGTATCGGTGGTATGCTTACATTTGAGACTGAGGCATATAAAATGGAGAGAAAAGGTCCAAAAAGAATAAGCCCATTTTTTATTCCAAAAATGATCTCTAATATCGCATCTGCACAAATTGCAATTAAATATAACCTTAGAGCTCTTAACTTTAATATTTCTTCTGCCTGCGCATCGGCAAACCATTCAATTGGGACGGCATTCCGCTCAATTCAATATGGAGATGCCGATATTATGCTCACAGGTGGAGCTGAAGGATCAGTAACACCTTTAGCTGTTGCCGGATTTTGTTCCATGAGAGCACTTTCTACCCGTAATGATGAACCGCAAAAAGCATGTCGCCCATTCGATAAGGAACGTGATGGGTTTATTATGGCTGAAGGTGGTGGTGTTATAATTTTGGAAGAAATGGAACATGCAGTTAATCGTGGTGCTAAAATATATGCAGAAATAGTTGGTTATGGTGCAACTTGTGATGCTTTTCATATAACCGCTCCAGCAGAGAATGGTGAAGGGGGAGCACGCGCTATGCAAATGGCAATTAATGACGCAGGAGTAGAGCCTGAAGAAATAGATTACATAAATGCTCATGGAACTTCAACACCATTGAATGACCCTAATGAGACTGCTGCAATAAAGACTGTTTTTAGCGAACATGCCAGAAAAGTTAAGATCAGTTCTACTAAATCTATGACTGGTCACACTTTGGGTGCAGCCGCTGGTATTGAAGCTATTGTCTGCTGTAAATCCATCACAACCAGCAAATTACATCCAACCATTAACTACGAAAATCCTGATCCGGCTTGTGATCTTGATTATATTCCTAACAAAACTATTGAGAAGGAAGTGAATTACGCTTTGAGTAATTCTCTTGGTTTTGGCGGACATAACGGTGTAGTTATCTTTAAAAAATTTGTTAAATAAAAGTGGCTCGGCATTAGCTAGTCACTTTATATTGTTTTGAAAAATATAATCAAATCTATAGTTTTGCAAATATCTTCAAAAGGTTCTAATAATACCGAATTCAAAAAATTCCAGAAGATAATTGGTTACAATTTCAATAATCCATCTCTTTTAATAGCAGCACT
>DAOUTP010000115.1 GCA_030626645.1 Candidatus Cloacimonadota bacterium | reverse complement strand
TTCTGTCGATTCATTCTTACGCATGAATCCGGTATCCACATGAATGGAATAAACATTTTCATTCCCCAATGCCTGAATGCATAATTCTAATGTAACCAATGAATCCACTCCACCGGAAAGCAACAACACCAGCTTCCTGCCTTTTGCTTCATCTTTGATCTGTTGAATTAGAGATTCCTTGAAATTATGTGGATTCCAATTACGATGCTGAGTGCAAATTGAAATAAATCTATCCAACATCTTCAAACCATTTGTAGTGTGTGTAACTTCCGGATGGAATTGAACACCAAAGAATTTCTGGTCTAAAGATTCATAAGAAGCAATTCTGATAGAATCGGATGAGGCTGTTATTCTACAATTTGCAGGTAAAACTGATACGTGATCACCATGGCTCATCCAGACTGATTGTTTGGTTTCCAATTCTGCAAAAAGCAATGAATCCTTTTCACATGAAATGTTAGTAAATCCGTATTCTTTATTTTCTCCGCTTGCAATGGTTCCACCAAGCATAGAAGCTAAGATCTGATGTCCGTAACAGATTCCCAGTATTGGTATTTTTATCTTATTGACATCTATTTTGATGCGATATGCATCTTCTGCATTCACAGATTGCGGTCCACCGGAAAATATCATTCCAAGAATGTCTTTATTAACAGTAAATTCTTCTGGGTGATATATTTCGCTGTAAACTCCTAAGTTACGAATGCGACGTGCTATGAGGTGTGTGTATTGCCCACCAAAATCAATAATTGCTATTTTTTTCATCTATCCTCAAATATTTCCCTCAAACATTCACTATAAAATTTATGCTCAACTTTCAATCCCTTTTGTTCAACTTCTTCTATCATTTTGCAATCAGAAATATCTACATCTTTCTTACCAATAACTTCACCCGTATCCAATCCTTCATCTACAAAATGTACAGTAATTTTTGTAGTTTTCAATTTATTCTCAAAAGCCCAGTCATAACCATGCAAACCTTGATGTTTTGTTGTATCTGCAGGATGAATATTAATAATTTTATTAGGATATTCTCTAATGATCTCTGGAGAAAGTATTTTCATATATCCTGCCAGAATGATGAAGTCAGGATTTTGTTGCTTCAACCAATCCAGTAACATTGCATTGTAGTTTTTTCTCTTTTTCCCTTTGGAAACAATAACATAAGTGGGTATGCTTAAATTTTTTGCAATATGCAATCCTGCTACATCTTTCTTATTTGAAAATACCGATTGAATTGTGCAGATATTCTTCAATATACCAGATTGAGTATTTCTGATGATTGCCTGCATATTACTTCCGCGACCACTTATTAATATCGTTATCTTCTTCACGATTTTTCCTTAATCACTGGAAATTCCTCCAGCCAGCCGGCAGTTTTATTCAATCTTCTTTTGAATAATTTACCACTGTTTTTAGGATCTTTTGCTTGATGATATTTGAAAAATATTTCATCATTCATAATTCCAATAATTTCAATTTTTCCTGTTTTATGAGACATAATGAATTTGAATCGTTTGCTATGTCCATTTAGTTTTGTTTTTGCCTGCTCAACGATTTTATAACCATCATAAATTGGAATTTGAAAATGATTTTTTACGCGTTTCACAGGTCTGCATTGAAACACATAATATGGATTTATCCCAATTGAGACCAGCTTATTTTGCAGTTCTGCTAAAACATCAGGAGAATCATTGACCCCTCTCATCAAAACAGTCTGGTTATTTAAGATAACACCTCTTCTCTTCAACATATTTACAGCTTTTATTAATTCAGGTGTAATCTCACGAGGATGATCAATTTGAACTACAAAATAGATTTGTTTTTTTTTGTCGGAATAGAATTTCAAAATCGACAATAGTTCTTTGTCTTCAATGATACGTTGCGGTAAATATACAGGAACTTTAGTTCCAAACCTGATAAAATCAATGTGATCAAAAGCAAAAAGTTTATCTAGAAAACGTTTTAGAATTCTTGTGGATAGCATTAACGGATCACCACCGGTAATTAACACATTATTGATCTCTAAATGCTTTTTGATGTAGTTCACAGCCCGATCCATATTCTGAAATATCTCATCTTTTGATATTCCAACAATGCGTTTTCGAAAACAGAATCGGCAATAAGCAGCACAACGATGAGTCGATAAAATCAAAGCCGTTTGAGGATACTTATGCTGGAAACCAATAAACTTAGTACTATGCTTTTCTCCGCTTGTATCGTAAGATCCAGTGATATCCAGTTCATTCACAGATGGGATTACCATTTTCTTGATCGGATCATCAGGATCATTAAAATCGATAAGTGATAAATAATGCCTGGTTAGGCTCATTGGATGTCTGGCAATTATTTTATTTAGTATGTGTGCATCATTATTGAAAATTTGATAGAATCGTTTCAATTGTTCAATGGAAACAATATTGTTTTTTAATTCCTTTTTCCAATCCATAATCACCATATTTCTTTATCAGCAACGAACAACACGAACTTAACTAACTCTTGAAAGAACTCGATTGAAATATGTTCGTTTTTGTTAGTTTTGTTAGTTGCTTATTTTCTCCGTCCAATATCCGTTCTATAGTACATATCCTCAAAATAAAAATCATTCACACGTTTATAAGCTTTATCAATAGCTTCTTCCAAATTATTTCCATGGGCAACAATGTTCAGTACACGCCCACCTGATGTAACTATTTTTTCATCATCTTTTTTTGTTCCTGCGTGGAAGATCAAGTCCTGATTTTCTTTAATTCCACAAATTGGAATTCCCTTCTTATACTCTGCCGGGTAACCTCCTGAAACCAGAACAACATCTACAAAAAATCCTTCGTTGAATTCCATTTTATAATCTTTTAGAGTACCATTGAAACATGAAAGTAAAAGTTCAACTAGGTCGCTTTTCATCGCAGGTAATACAACTTCAGTTTCAGGATCACCAAGTCTTACATTGTATTCTAATAATTTTGGTCCTGATTTGGTTATCATTAAGCCAAAATAAACAACACCTTTATAGTTAAAACCTTCGGTTTTGATTCCTTTCATTGTTGGTTCAATTATATCTTTTTCAATTTGCACTTTTAACTCTTCGTTATAGAAAGGAACCGGGCAAAAAGCACCCATCCCACCAGTGTTTGGTCCTTTATCTCCCTCCAGTAATTGTTTATGATCTTGAGAAGGAAGGAGAAGTTGATAATCTTTTCCATCTGTAAAAGCAAGAATTGAAAGTTCATCACCTTCTAATCTTTCCTCGATCAAGTAGGATGCATCTTCCCCATATCTTGAATGAATTTCATCTATAGCAGCCAGCGCTTCTTCTGTAGCTGAGCAGACAAACACGCCTTTCCCGGCAGCCAATCCATCATATTTAATAACACAGTTGCCATTGACTTGTTTGATGATTTGAGTTGTATTATTCGTGCTTTTTCCTTCGACTCCGCTCAGGATGACAGCAGATTTATTATTAAATTCATTTTGTGCTTTTTTGTGGCTATTTCCAAATTCCTGATAAGCTCCGGTAGCTACGCCATATTTCCGCATGAATCTTTTTGCATAGATCTTTGAGCCTTCAAGTTGTGCACCAGCTTTGTCAGGACCAAATACTTTTACTGGTGTATTTGAAAAGTAATCGACAATTCCTATTGCTAGTGGATCTTCCGGACCAACAAAAATAAGTTCAACAATATTGTGTCTGCAGAAATTCAATATCATTTCAAAATCGTTTATATCAACATCTACATTATTTTCTGTTCCACCATTTCCGGGAAGAACAAAAATTTTATCTGCTAATTTACTTTGTGATAATTTCCAGGCAATAGTATGTTCCCTACCACCCGAACCAATTACAGCAATATTCATTTCACCTCTTTATTTCACCACGGAGCTCACGGAGAGCACAGAGGTGTTCTATAAAATCCTTCTTTTTCCTTCATCATTGGATATTCCTTGTTCGATATTGGATATTCAATCTCTACTTCTCAGTTCTTTCCGGTTCAACCATTCCTTATTTCATCATCAGCTTTTATCAGTGAATCCTTAACTTCTTGAATTTCATTCCTAAAAATTGCTTTAAGTCTTTGAAGATTCAAACTACGTAGAGCAGCTAGAGCAGCAGAACTCACATCTATAACTGTGGAAGCAGGGGTTTTGGAAGGCATTACTAATGAGGAATTTATATTAACTATCATATCAATTTTATCTTTGAAAGGTGGGCAATTGATTAGCGGGATAGCAAGATTAGCTGCTAACGCACCTCCAAGTCCATTGGATCTTCCAGCTACAGCAATTACGCAACCAGGTTCGATTGAGTTATTATAAACTTCTGTAATTCCTCCAATTCTTTCCCCATTCTTGTGCGCGGAAGTAACTCTCATATCCACATAAATTTCATATTTTTCCAAATGTGATTTAATCTTCTCACAATGTGGCAGATCCATTGGAGAGCCCATTATGATAATAACATATCCATCCTTAATTAATCCTTCTGAGATTAGATTTCTTTTAACTCTGTCACATACATCTTCATTAAAATCATAGTTCAATTTCTCACCTGTGATTCGTTGATGTATATCAAGATAGCGTCTGTTTGTTTCTTCAATAACTTCATCCGCCAAAACACTTGGAAGTTTCCCATCAACTCTATTTTTCAATAACCATTGACGTACATATTCCTTATCGATCGAATCTACATTTGATGAATCCTTTTTGTAATCTTCCAAACTCCAAAATCTTGATGAATCTGGTGTATGAATTTCATCAATCAGAACTATTTTACCATCGATAATACCAAATTCATATTTTGTATCTACCAAAATGATTCCTTTCTCTTTAAGGAATTTACTACCAAAATCAAACAACTCTAACGATATTTTACTCATCTCATCATAGATAGCTTTTGTAGTCCAACCTTCCTTCACGATATCTTCAGGTGTAATTGGTCGATCAGAATCTTCTTTTGTTGTAGGAGTAACAAGAGGAGTTGGAAAATTGTCATTTTGGTTTAACCCATCAGGTGCAATAACACCGCTGAAATCTCGCTTCCCATTTTTGTATCCTCGCCACATCGAACCTGTTAAATAACCACGCACGATCATCTCGATTTTGATGGGTTGAGCTTCCTTTACTAAACTAATATTTGGATCGATCATTTTGATAAAATGATTATCAATAATATGCTTTGTTTTTTCGAACCAGAAGTTAGTAATTCCAGTTAGCACAGCACCTTTTTGTGGAACGAAGTTATTCAAAATATTATCAAAACTTGATATTCTATCAGAAACAACAATCATCCTTGTCTTTTCATCAATGCGCACACTATCACGCACTTTACCTCGATGGATAATATTCAGTTGTGGTGTGTAAAAATTTCCTAAACAATTCATATTTTCTCCTTTCTCACCACGGAGCTCACTGAGAGCACAGAGGTAATTATATAATTCTTCTTTTTATTCCATTTTTTAATAATTTTTCATTAAAGTTTATTAATAAACCAACTCTATAACCTGATAGTTTTAAATATGTAATTAATTGTGCTTCGTGGATGGGAGCAAGTTTCTCAACAGATTTCAATTCCACGATAACTTTATCTTCTACTAACAAATCTAATCTATATTTGGTTTTGATTGTTATATCTTTATATTTAATTGGAATTGGTACTTGATGTTTTACTAATAAATCCAAGTTAACCAACTCATACAGAAAACATTCCTCATAAGCAGATTCCAATAAACCAGGACCGAGATTCTTATGAACTTCTATTGCAGCTTTAATAATCTTGTCTGTTAGATCTTCATACAATAATTTGCTCATTTTTTCTCTGTGTCCTCCGTGCTCTCTGTGGTTTGATCCTTTAATGTTTAAAATGCCTGATGCCTGTAAACACCATGGCAATATCAAGATCATTACAAACTTTAATTACTTTCTTGTCTCTCATTGACCCACCCGGTTGAATGATAGTTTTTATCCCGGCTTGAGAAGCGACAACTACGTTATCAGGAAATGGAAAGAACGCATCAGAAACAAGAATAGTTTTTCCAAATTCCTTGTTATAATATGATATGATGTCTTCTCCATCATATTCTAATGTAAGGTTTTCAGTTGCTTTCTCGATTGCTAATCTGGTCGAGATCAATCGGTTTGGCTGACCTGCTCCCATTCCAAGAAGCTGAAAAGATCCATCTTTCAATTCTCTAACCAAAACAATAGAATTAGATTTTACTTGTCTCATTGCTTTGAGTCCGAATTCGATCAGTTTCTTTTT
>DAOUTP010000178.1 GCA_030626645.1 Candidatus Cloacimonadota bacterium | reverse complement strand
CTTGTATAACTCACTACAAATTTCTACAATATCTTTACGTAGGAAAGGTTCACCACCACTTAATGTTAGCCAATATGGTGATCTGCCAAGTTTTCTAAAGATCAGTTTATATTCGGAAATCGTAAGATCATCAGATTTCTTTTTCCAGATATTACAAGTCTGACATCTTGAATTACACGTATATAATAAACTTATTGTATAATTCATCGGCATAATGCGGGGAAAACCGAATTTACGATAAAACTTATAGATAAAAATTTTTGGTATCAGTTCCAGCATTATATTTTTATTTCCTTTTTCAAATTTTTGGTAGAATTAGCGATATCCCATTTAAAGGGATTTTTCTTTTTGATTTTATAATCATACCAACCTAAGAAACGGCTGTACATCTCAACTATAGCAGTTCCAAAGAGGAAGAAGATCTTCTCTTTGTCTTTCTTTAATTCCTTAAGAGCCAAATTAAGCAAAAGACCTTTGTTCTGTGAAGTAACAGAATAATCACTATTTTCCATAAGCCAGAGATGCCCGGTTTCTATTCGTCTTCTTTGTTTAATAAAATCACCCAAATTTTCCGGTCCCTTATTATAAACAATTGCGTCCGGGATGTATTTCAAAAGCAGATTATTATCCTTTATAATTGCTTCAATGCTTGCTTCATCAACAGCACTTTCCGGTGGGATCCTATCAAATATCTTCCTGAAGGCAACCATCTCACCCAACTTTGGAGAGATTAGAGCCATTTCATGATGCAGATTCCAAAGCAGATTAACACTATAACCAATAAATGTTCGAGGATCATTCTCAGGAGTAGGTCTACCTCCGGTCATTCCAACCTTTTCATCCAGGAATGGAATAATCATCTTTTCTACAGTATCTTCCGCAGGAATAGTATCTCCGCTTTCAATTATAAGCAGATCTGTATTAGCAGCTTTAATGAACTTGTTTATCGCTGAGGATTTTCCGCCTCTTTCTGCTTCAGTGATAAGCTTAATATTCTCATGTTCTTTTTCAAATCCTCGAACTATTTCATCAGTTCCATCTGTACAGGCGCTGGAAACAACTATGATCTCTTTGATCTTGGTTTTATCCGATTTCTGCGTTAACAAAGCTTTAAGCAATTTACCAATATTTGCAGCTTCGTTATAGACGATTACGCCCACACTGCAATAAAGTATATTATCCATAATTATTTATTCTTATCTTTTGAAATTGCGTTTAATACGCCATTAATGAATTTGCCTGAACTTTCTGAACAATATTTTTTAGCAATTTCGATCGCTTCATTCATAATTATTGCCGGAGCTGTTTCAGTATAGATCAGTTCATAAACAGCAACACGTAATACGCTAAGGTCTAGTTTTGCAATTCTATCGAAAGACCAGTTTGTTGAATGAACTTTTATTTTTTCATCAATAGGATCAATATGCTTTAAAACGTTGAGAACAAGATCTGAAGCAAATTCATATATTGGATTATTCGGTAATATTTCCTTATCGGCAGCAATTCCCTCAAGAATTTTTAAAGCTCCATCTTCTGGTAATAACCTGATATCATTATCAAGAAATTCTATCGAATACAAGGTTTGAATTGCTACTTCTCTACCCTTTCTCCGCATTCCCATATTTTATCTCCAAATTTAGAAATTTAATAAATGACACTAAAAATCTGACTATTTTTAAAGCAAGAATTTTCTAGGTTTTTTATTGATACATTTTTCTTTTATTTATTATTAAAATTTATGTATATGTAATTTTATTTGACATTTCTAGTTAGCAATAATAAAAAAACAAAGTGTAAATTATAGGAGGATAAATGGGAAATGACAAAAAGAAGAAAATATTTGTATTAGATACAAATGTACTCATACACAATCCGCGTGCTATGTTCACTTTCGAAGAAAACACTGTCGTAATCCCGATCACTGTAATTGAAGAAGTAGATAATTTTAAAAAAGGTGTTGATGAAAAAGGTCGAAATGCCCGTCAAATAGGACGTTATCTAGATGATCTAAGGGAACAGGGCAGTTTAAGAGACGGTGTAAAAACAGAGAAAGGTGGAATAATTAAGGTAGTTCTCAGCCGAAAAGTTTCTGAGACAGCAAAAGATGTACTTATCATCGATACAAATGACAATCTGATAATTGGAACGGCATTATATCTCCATGATAAAGAACCTGACAAAGAAGTTACTTTAGTATCTAAAGATGCTAATGTACGCATCAAAGCTGATGCCGTTGGCATTAAAGCTGCAAATTTTGAAACTGATAAGATCAATTTTTCCGAACTTTATATGGGATATCTCAAAATTATGGTTGATGATGCTACCATCGAGAAATTCAAAAAGGAAGAGTTCATGGGTAATGATTTTGGTGAGATCTATCCAAACCAGTTTGTATTATTCTGTAAACATGAAGATGATGAAGATGGTCTTGTAGCCAGATATTCGGTAACAAATAATGCAATATACCCTTTAAAATATTATACCGGACAGGAGATATTTGGAATTAAAGCACGAAATATAGAACAAATAATGTCTTTTGATCTTTTGTTGGACCCGGAAGTAAAGCTAGTGAGTTTAGTTGGTAAAGCCGGTACTGGAAAGACACTTATAGCACTTGCAGGTGGACTAGATCAAGTTGTAGAGAAGAATAATTATAAACGTATGATCGTTTCAAGACCTGTATCTCCTCTTGGAAAAGATCTCGGGTATCTTCCCGGTTCAAAATCTGAAAAATTCAATCCGTGGATGCAGCCGATATTTGATAATATGGAAATCCTTCTTTCCAACCGGAACGAGAAAGAAGATAATGAAAATGGTAAGATCTTTGGGAAAAAGCAACCCGGGTTAGAAGATTATCTGGATTTCGGGTTTATTGAATTGGAACCTCTCACCTACATTCGCGGACGTAGTCTTCCTGACCAATTTATTGTTGTTGATGAAGCTCAAAATCTTACTCCACACGAAATGAAAACTATTATTACAAGAGCTGGGGAAGGAACAAAGATCGTGCTGACGGGCGATCCTTATCAAATCGATATTCCTTATCTGGACTCAGAAAGTAACGGATTGAGTGTTGCTGTTGAGAAGCTTAAAAAAGAAGAGATCGTGGGGCATGTAACTTTAACAAAAGGAGAACGCTCTGCGCTTGCTGACCTGGCAGCAAAATTCTTTTGATCGCCACAGACATACACTGACTAAAGAAAAAGTGGAAAGTAAATGAAATTGATTAATTAGCCACAAGACTTACACAGACTAAAGGAAAAAGAAATAAAGTTTGTAATTGGAAGGATCTTAAAGCTTGCAGTTAACAAACACGTTTTATAATGTGGAGAATGAAATGAAGTATCTTTACTCTGATATCACTGAAAAGATCATTAAATGTTTTCATAAAGTATACGATGAGTTGGGACCTGGATTCTTAGAATCCGTTTATGAAAAAGCACTTTTGATAGAATTAGCAGAGATTGGTTTAAGATATGAATCGCAAAAAGCAATAAAAGTTAAATACAAAGGAAAGAATATTGGAAACTTCATTGCTGATATAATTGTAGAAGATAAAATCATAATTGAAATCAAAGCAATTGAGAAACTAATCCCAAAACATGAAGCTCAGATAATAAATTACTTAAAAGCTACTGGCATAAAATTGGGTTTACTTGTTAACTTTGGAAGTGAATTGGAATTTAAAAGAAGGATATATTAGCTACAGACGGATATAGACTTTGCACAGAGTCTTTTAATCAGTGTTCTGTCAGTGGAAGTCTCGTGGCAAATTAAGGAATAATATGAAAAACGACAGAAGTTGGACAGAGATCGATCTTACAAATTTTAAAGATAATCTTAATGAATTAAAGAAATTCTACTTTCCTCAAGCAGAATTTATGCAGATCGTTAAAGCTGATGCTTACGGTCATGGTGCCTTTCAGATTGCGCAAAAGGCTATAGAATGTGGAGCTGTTTCACTTGGAGTTGCAAATTTACAGGAAGGACTTCTGCTTAGGTATCAGGGAATAAAAGTTCCAATCATTATTCTTTCACCTTCATTAGAAAATGAAATTGGACAAATATTAGAAAACGATCTAACTCCAACTATCTCAACTCTTGATTTTGCTGAGAAACTTAATGAAAGTGGGAAGTGCAAGATTCACATCAATATTGATACCGGAATGGGCAGAAGTGGATTT
>DAOUTP010000138.1 GCA_030626645.1 Candidatus Cloacimonadota bacterium | reverse complement strand
TTTAGCTCAAAATTACATGTTGGAATAAAATTAATTATCAATTTTAGTTCTTTTATTATTTTTGCATCATTGTTTGTTATTAATTTGTCTAGCTGGAAATTCTATTTTCGTAATGGAATATTTCTTATCCAAAATGCGATTATATTTACTTTTTTAAATTTTAAATTGCTGATATTTCATTTCATGCAAACAAGTCCCAAAACAATTTCTATACTAATTACATTATCTGTTCTTATGGCTTTGATAATTGTGTTTTTATTAAATAAAATTATAAAAATCAAGGAGAATTTTAATAATAAAAAAATTCTAATAGGTATTTACTGTTGTTTAATAATAATTCTTATGTTAAATTTACATATTGAGAAAAAAAACTTTCATCCTTTTTTATCAATACTTGCTACTGGAAGTATGCATGAAAGTGTTGATGAACAAACAATGCATAAGTTAGTAACCTTGAAGGATAAAACAGATTTTTTTAGTATAGATGAACAGAATGCTAAGCCTGTAATCGTGATTATGATTGAATCTATGAGAAAAGATCTGATAGATATGAATCCTTGTCCAATTCCCTTTATGAAACAACTGGCAGAAAATTCTATGTTTTTCGATAAATCTTACATTACTTCATCGCATTCTAATTATTCTGATCTTTCAATTTGGTATTCCCGATATCCATTAAGAGCAAATTACAGAGAACCATATTCTGAAGAATCTGTATCAAGGGGATTATCTATCTTTGAATATTTCAATAATTCCGGTTATCAAACAGGATATATTTCATCACAGAATGAGAAATGGGGTGATATGATCAATTGGTTAAAAGGAAAAGGAATTGATTATTTTTATCATTCAGAGGATTATGATAAAGAAACATGGTATAATGAGGATGATAAGGGAGGGTTATCACAACTTATAAAAAATAAGCAAGCTACTGCCGGAAAAATTGAAGATTCTGAGACAATTAAAATTGCTGAGAATTGGATATCCGGCTTAGATCATGAAATTCCTTTTTTGTTAGGAATGAACCTACAGAATACACATTTTGATTATATGGTTCCAACAAATAGCGAACAACTATTTGAACCAAGTATTATTGATTTCCCCATGGTTTACTATGATTGGCCTGAATCAAAAGCGATTCATGTAAGAAACAGATATCTAAATGCTTTTCATAATTTGGATGGGATTATCGAAGACTTTGTTAGTTATCTTAAAAAAGAAGGTTTATGGGATAATTGCTATTTCGTAATAATTGGAGATAGTGGTGAAGCATTCTATGAGCATGGATTTGCTAATCATTCCGGAACAATGTATGATGAAATAGCCCGAACATTCACAATGATCAAACCTCCAAAAGGTATGAATGTTGGAAGAGTAGAGAAATCAGTAAGCCATATTGATCTTTTCCCAACACTTCTTGATATCATGGAAATTCCTAAGCCCGGTTCTTTTCAAGGATATTCAGCATATGAGTCAGATGCTCAGAGGCATATCTTTATGCATAATAATTCATTTGTCTGGCAGGATGCTTTAGTTGCTTGGCCCTGGAAAATATTGATTACGTATCATCCTGTGAAGAAAGTTGAACTTTACAATCTTGAAACTGATCCTTTAGAAAAAAAGAATCAAGTTAAAGAATATCCTGCTTTAGTTACCGAAATGAAGCAACAAGTGAAAATTATACATGACTCTCAGATTGAATATTATAAAAATCCAAAGTTCTTCATTAAATATAACCCACCCAAAATTTATTAGAGAGGGAGTATGGAAACCACAAAATATTTTAGGATTTTAATTAATGTTTTATTAATCTATTCCGTGTTAATGTCTGCTATCTGTATTTCATTCGATACGGTGAATACACTAAAGTATGGAGCTTTGGATCTACGTAATCGAGTAGTTGGGACAAGAGTGCTATTAGATGGAAATGATCCTTATTTTTTTAAATGGAACCAGGACACTCCAGAGGAGTATGTTGATGCAAGGGATTTTTATTCCAATTTTCCCATGAGCAGATTGACTGTTCCCCCTTCTGTGCTATTGTTGCATTCACCTTTTGCTTCAATACCTTATAAAACCCAACAAATTCTCTGGGCAATAATGCAATGGATATTGTTTCTCATGAGTATTTTCCTGCTTTCAAATACAACTGATTCCATTATTAAAAAGAAAATTCTCTGGATAATTGGGTTACTAATTGTTGCATCGAGTTTTTATTGGAGATTGCATATAGATAAAGGACAGATCTATATTCTTTTTGTTTTTCTGATCTCCTTATCTTATTGGCTTGTTAAAAAGAAAGAGAATCAAATACTTAGTGGTTTTATTTTAGGATTAACTGCATCCTTTAGACCACCGGTAATATTGATGGGCATCCCATTCCTAATAAAAAGAAAATGGAAATTTATTATCAGTGGAGTCGCTGGAATTATAGTAAGTTTTTTATCTTCTTTGTTTATTGCTCCATTCTCAATTTGGAAAAGTTATTTTAATTCTATGGAGTTTCATGAAAAATTTCATTTACTTATCATCCGTCCAACATACGGCTTTTATAATAAGAGAATTATTGATGGTATTAAAAATGCAATTTTCTCGGCAGATCTGGCAATTGAAGATTCTTCAATCCAAGATCTACTTCGTATTTTCTTCAATATAAAAGTTAAAGCAATCATTCTTGAATTATCTTTGTTCATATGTATCTTGATTTTAACTATTCTATTATGGAAAAGAATAGTTAAATCAAAAGACAGTATCCATCTTTTTTATGTTGGGATAGTATTTGTGATTATCAGTAGCTTTTTCCTTCCTGCAGCTCGTCTCTCATACATCAATATTTACTGGATATTACCATTATCACTTATTGTTTTAAGAACTGATGATTTTAAAAGGATATTGAAACCAGAATTAGCTTTCGTTATTGTTGGAATAATTTTAAACACTACTTTTAGAACATTTCTTAAAGGAGTTATTTTAAGCGATTACCTGATATTATTTTATATAGTAATTACAACATTTAGAATAACCAGTTACAAACACTAATTATTTCTGAAATCATCTGGATTTATCTCATAACGTTTGAATTTCTCGTAAAGATTCTGACGTTTAATACCTGATATTTTTGACACTTTTGTAACTTCACCATCATATTTGCTCATTAACGTTTCAATGTAAATTTTTTCAAATTCACGTTTTGCCGCCGGATAAGGTAAGCCAAGAAAATGAGCAACTGAAGAATCTGACTCTTTTGAATCTTTCTTAAAAATGTTATCCGGTAGGTCTTCTGGAATTATAGTATCGTGTGAAGCAAGTGCAACTGAATGTTCTATAGTGTTTTTGAGCTCTCGTATATTACCTTTCCATTGCTGGTTTAAAAGAATAGATATAGCAGCATTTGAAATTTTGAGTTCTTGTTTTTTGTATTTCTTGGAAAACTCGGAAGTGAATTTACTGACGAGTAGCTTGATATCTTCGATCCGTTCTCGTAAAGGCGGAATATGCAGGTTGATTACATTTAGCCGATAATAAAGGTCTTCACGAAGCTTCCCATTAATAATTTCTTCTTCAATATCTTTGTTTGTTGCAGCAATTATTCTAACATCAACTGAAACATCACTCTCTCCACCAACTTGTCGAATAACTCCTTTTTCCAAAGCTCTTAACAATTTTATTTGGAATTCAAGACTTGTTTCCGTTATTTCATCTAGAAACAGTGTTCCGCCATCAGCTTCCTGGAAATATCCAATTTTGTCTTTGATAGCGCTGGTAAAAGATCCTTTTTTATGACCAAAAAGAGTACTTTCTAAAAGACTTTCCGGTAAGCTTCCACAGTTGATTGCAACAAATTTTTTATTACTTCTGCTGCTGTTTCGATAGATTAGATCGGCAATAAGTTCCTTGCCTACACCAGTTTCTCCTGAAATAAGGATTGTTGTGTCAAGTGGAGCTATCTTTTTTACTTTTTCCATGATCTTCTGAATAGCCAGACTATTTCCAACAATATGCGTTCTATCAAACTCTTTGTCTAAAATTGTTCTTAACCTCTTGATCTCATCTGTCTGCCATTTGGTTTTTAATAATTTCTCTATCTTTATTTTAAGCAGGTCTAGATCCTCAACAGGTTTCTCTATAAATTCATCTGCACCCAGTTTCATAGCTTCTACAGCCATCTCGATCGATGCCTTACCACTGATAACCATAACAGCGATTTCCGGCCAATTCTTCTTAATCTTCTTTAGTAGGCTTAACCCGTCTTCACCGGGCATTACAAGATCACTTAGCACAATCTGAAAAGAGTTATGTTCCAATCTTTCTACGGCAATTAAAACTGATTCGGCTGTATCGATTGTGTATTCATTTTCCAGATGTCTACGGAAAATATCTCTTGTATCTTTCTCATCATCTACGATTAATATCTTAGCTTTATTTCCATTGTTTTCAAACATAGAATTATCCTTTTGTTTGGGGTAGGATTAATTTAAATGTTGTTCCAAAATCTAGCTTGGAATCAACTTCTATCTTACCATTGTATTTTTCAATTATACTTTTAGTTATTGCCAGTCCCAGCCCGAAACCAGTTCCCGATTTTCCAGTTTTTGTAGAGAAATATGTTTCGAAGACCTTACTTAAATTATGCTCAGGAATTCCTTCTCCAGAATCAGTAATTTCGATGTGAATCATTTTAGCTTCATCATAAGTTCGAACCGAGAGTTCCTTTTGTATACTATCTTTCATAGCTTGAATAGCATTGTTTATAATATTTGCTGTACAAAGACTTAAGTCACCATATGATGCAGTAACATTTGGAAGGCTTTCCTTGAAATCTGTTGTAAGAGTAACATAATGTTTGAAAAAAAGATTATGTTTGCAGAACTCAAGTTCTTGTATAATCATCTCATTAATATCAATTGGTCGGTCTATTGATATATTACTTTGTTTCACTTTTGTTAATAAGCCTTTTACGGTTTGAGCAATATTTCTACCGGCTTCAATTATTCTGTCTATATCAGTATTATCCTTCAGATCTCTCTTAAGAAGTTGAGCATAACCCAAAACAGTGTTCAACGGGGAATTGATATTATGGACGATACCTTCAATTCTCTTACCGATATCAGCAAGTTTATTACTTTTTATCAGCTCCAGCTCAAGTGATTTTCTTGCTTCTGTTTCTATGATCTCTTTTGACACATCAATAATACTACCAAAAAACTTGATACTCTCATCATGCTTTACAGCACGGATGTTCAAAGCAACGTATTTAGCTTTTTTGTCTGGGAATATCTTCAAATTTGAAAATGTTAAAGGTGCTTTATATAATTTCGTAAAG
>DAOUTP010000156.1 GCA_030626645.1 Candidatus Cloacimonadota bacterium | reverse complement strand
TTTATAATATGCTGGCATTCAAACCGAAATGGGAAGATCTTTCCATTCAAATGACACTGCTGAACAGGATGAACAAAGATTATCACAATGAAGTTTTAGTCATCAATCCAAGCTGGGAATTTTTGAAAAACCAATCTGTTTGGGGTGAGGTTGATTTTACTTTGAAAGATGAATCCGGTAATGAAAACGAAAAAGGATATGCAGTGTATTGCGGATATAACGGGAAGAAGGGTGATTTTGACTGGTCTATAAATGGATGTCGAAGAAGCGAAGATTATAGTGCCGATATGGGTCGAGTTTATCAAACTGATTTTACAGCATTAAACGCAAATGCTGGGCAAAATAGTGATCCAAACGGAAAAATAATAAAAAATTATGGTTCGAATATCTGGCTAAATAAATCATTTACGAATGATGATAAAGAACTAATCGAACAAGGTGGTGGTGTTAATTTCTGGGCAAATTCACCTCATAAAATAAATTTCAGCATTAATGGAAATATCGGACAGGAGAGTTATGAGGATTCTGTTTATATCTGGGATAATATTTATGCGAATATAAGCACTTGGAATATTTCCTGGTTAAGTGCATGGATCAGTTACAGTACTGGCCATTCACTTGTTTATAATCTCGAAGAGATATTCAAAAAGGATTACATAAGTTTAGGCTTTTCGGGTGATATCGGAAATAACTTTTCTTACAATGTTTCCGCTCAAAGACAAAGATATTTCGGTTTCCCGACCGATTGCGAGATGGACGATGAATATTGGATTGACAATGCTGATCTGACGATCAACTTTTCCAATAAACTCTCACTGAAAAACGGTTTGCGTTATAATAATTATGAGTGTGAAACCCAGACTGCATATCTTGGATTATTCTCAAATCTTCGTTATGAATTCAAGGATAATTGTAATTTGTTTCTCGGTTATAAAACTGCTCAAGATGAAATAGAGCAAGAATTTATAACAGATTACAAACAAGCATATATGAAAGTTAGTTATACATTTTGAATATTACAAAATACTAATTTGCTAAAAATTAGTAAACAAGGAGCTAAAATGAAATACAGAAAATTTGATCTGAAAAAAGATAAAGAGGCAGTATTTAGAATTTTGAATGAGTGCGGATGGGTGCATGATAAAAAGAAAGATAAATATCTCAACAAATTTCTTCCGGCTGCCAATACGTTAGTGATTGATGTAAACGGTGAAGCTGAAGTTATGGCAAATAGTTCTATCGGGACAATTCGCTATCAAGATGAGAAATTGAAACTGAGTGCAATAACAGGTCTAACTGCCAGTCTTATTGCCAGGAAGCAGGGATTTGCAGGCAGGCTTACTGCTATAAGATTAGCTTTGGATGCAGAAAAAGGTGCAGAGGTTGGAGCACTTTGTATCTTCGATCAAGGTTATTACAACAAACTTGGTTTCGGAAACGGAAATTATGAGCAGATTGTTTGTATCACTCCTGCCACATTGAATATAAATCGTAAAACTAAAATTCCTGTAAGACTTACGGAAAAGGATTACAAAAAGATCCATAAAAATCGTGTAGAAAGAATGCCAGCCCATTGTGCTGTAACTCTACCAGAATATGCAACCCAAGCAGAATTAGGTGAAGAGAATAAAAACATGGGCTTCGGATATTTCGATGAAAAAGGAAATTTGACGCATCATCTTTGGCTGTATGGCAAAGGAAAGGAACAAGGACCTCTCTGGGTAAGTTGGATGGCTTATCAGAACCTTGATCAATTAATGGATCTGTTGGCGTTTCTCAAGAGCTTTGAAGAGCAATTTCTTATGATCAAGATGATTGAGCCTTCATTCATTAATATGCAGGATTTCATCGAACGACCATATCTAATGAGAGGGATGACTCAGAAATCTGAGCATCAGAATAAAATCTCCTCAAGTGCTTACTGGCAATTAAGGATTCTAAATTTGCAAAAATGTATGAAGAAAACCCATTTGAATTGTGAAGATTTTAGTTTTAATCTGCAACTTTCCGATCCAATTGGAAAATATATTCCTGAAGATATAAAATGGAAAGGAATTGCCGGAGATTATGTAATCTCTTTGGGGAAAAATTCATCAACAAAGAAAGGAAAGCAAAAAGATCTCCCGGCTCTAAAAGCGTCTGTGAACGCTTTTACCAGAATGTGGTTCGGTATTATGCCTGCTTCTTCACTCGTATATTCTGATGGAATCGAAGCTCCACAAGATCTATTGAAGAAACTTGATAAAGCTTTCCTGTTACCGGAAGCACATGTTGATTGGGGATTTTAATAATTTATACTTAGAAATTCAAAAAGGATAGCTGGAGAGAAATATGAGAATTAAGGAGATAAATGAAAAAGCTGAGAAAAGCCGAATCTGCAAAGGGATCATCGAATCTTTACCTAACTGGTTTGGTTTGGATTCTGCCAATATTGAATATATTGATAATTCAGCGGATACAGATTTTTACACAGCTTATATGTTCGAGAAAGAAGTGGGATTTTTCTCAATCATTTCTCACTTTCCCCAAACCAGCGAAATCTATGTTTGCGGTATTCTACAAGATTTTCACCGTCAGGGGATTGGAAGAAAGCTTCTACATGCTGTTGAAGAAGATCTAAGAAAAAAGAAAAAGAAATTCCTTACTGTGAAAACTCTTAGCACATCTCATCCCGATAAAGGATATGCAAAAACCAGAGAATTCTATAAAGCTTGCGGGTTTGTACCAGTAGAGGAATTCAAGGAATTGTGGGGTAAAGAAAATCCTTGTCTTTTTATGGTGAAAGCACTATGAAGGTTTTTAGGATTTAATATTACGATTAGTAATAAATAGTAAGGAGATAAAATTATGGAACGAATGACGTTAATGATAGTGTTAGGTATATTAATATCCATTGGTTTAGTAATAGCGGTCATGGCAGCAATTATCCAAAGAAAGGAGAATAGAAAGGCTAATTTTAAAGCTTTTTTCATAATTGGAATTTGTTGGGTTCCTTTGGGTATTGCTACAAATAACACTGTTTTTACAATTATTGGTTTGATCTTTTTGATATTAGGATTGGTAAATCGAAAGAGTTGGAAAAACCAACCTAAATGGGATGAGTTATCTCTCAAAGAAAAGAAAATTAAACTCGCTTTAATTATATTTTTAATGTTGATCTTAATTGTAGGTGTAGTTTTCTATTTTATACTAAGAAATCAAATGATTTGAATTTAAAAAATAAATATATTTGGAGGATTAATGTTATCATTTGAAAAATTAGTTAAACAGCAAAATCTGGAAATTCATGAGAGCTATTTGAGTTCTCTTGAAATAATTGGGATCATCTGGAAGAAACTAAAGAACAAAGAAGATAAATATCAGCAGTATTTATTTACAATTGCAGAGAAGATACGATTCTTTGCAGAGCTTGAGAGAGAAATCAATGATGAATATTATCAACAAAATACTTTGAAAATTTTGCAGCATACAAATCAGGAATTATTCCGTGAAGTAAATTCTGAGAATTATAGTAAAAGTTATGCCAATCCAGAGTATTGTGTTGAAGTTTTTGGAGAAGAATTCGGACCGCTATTCTCGGCTTATTACGTCAATTATCGAAACTATGTGACATTCTCATTCCAACACATGCAGTATTACATGCTAAGATGGAATAATTTATTTATTGAAGTTTATGAATTATTCAAGAAAGGACTTCCTGCTTTTGATGAATGCAAAGCCTTGATGATTAAGGAATTTAAGAATATTTCTAAGGAAGATACAATCCTCAATTTCTCTAAAAGTTATGGACCTGAAACCAAAATGTATCGTGATATCGTGATGAAAGCTGATCTATCTGATCCTCGATATCTTTATCAATATGGGAAGCACATTGGAGATAATGAATTAAAGAGTGCAGAATTCCTTTGTAATTATTCTGATGAGAAAATCGATGTTCTGGCTAAAGCTGTTTCAAAGGCTTTTATTCGTGGTTATGAATTGGCTAAGAAAGATCTATCTATTAAGAAAACGATTGCCATCTATTATCACTTGGGACAGGAGATAATTGCTCGTGCAATTGTGGAACAATTTGAAATGAAAGATCTGAAAGTGTTATTGAATATGGTATTTACAACCTCACCAAATAGACAGTACCACTACGATCATCGCTTTGATAGCGCTCTGTATCTGGATAAAGCAATGGTAGAAAATGTTGCTGATGTCCTGAAGGCTGCTACAGCAGAATGTAGTGACGTCTTAAAAGAGTTTGCCGGTCCTGTTTACTTTGACACATTTGGTGAAAAACCATTTATGCCCGTTAATAAATCTGCTTGTCTCAAACTTTCTCCTGAGCAGCAGCAATTCTCACAGAAAATGAATATTCAACGTAGTCAGATCATGGATAAATATGTAAGCCGCTCAACAACAAGTTTTTGTATTGTAGGTTTTCCATTACCGGAAATTTGTGAGAAATTTGCAGAGATATTTGAAGAGACAAACGTCATAAACATGATCGATACGATCCATCATGAAGATATCCAACAGCATATTGTGGATGCACTGGATAAAGCGGATTATGTACATGTGAAAGGAAAGAATGGTAATCTTACCGATATCAAAGTTAAAATGCAGCTACTGGAGGATCCTGACAAACAAACCAATTTTGTAAATTGTGGAGCAGATGTGAACATTCCGGTTGGTGAAGTATTTACATCTCCAACTTTGGC
>DAOUTP010000208.1 GCA_030626645.1 Candidatus Cloacimonadota bacterium | reverse complement strand
GTCCAGTTTGAACCATCGAATGAATATTCTATAATGCAATAATCAAAATCGTGTTCTACATAATATTTATGCCAGAATGTAAGACAAACATCAGTACTTACACTATCCATATTTATTGGATTTGCTGTTGTTAAAGTTGCAATAGATCCATTTTCATAAAATTCATCTGGACTATCAGTTACAGCATAATCTCCGATTATTGAACTTTCTGTTAAAGCCCAGTCTCCGGATATTGTCCAACCGGCAAGATCGTCTTCCCAATCTTCCACAAAGACTTCAACAGCCTCAGATAGATTTATATCCAGATCAAACGTTCCAGCAGGAAAATCTATCAGTTGAGTATTCGGTACATAATCTTCAGCAAAAACAGTTATTTGATGTTCACCCTCATAATTTGTGAAAGTGTAATTTCCATTTACAACATTTATTGTATCTGAAGGAATATATTCACCATTATCTATGATGATCATTGCATCCAACGGATTCCCACCTGAATTTACAGTACCACTCACGATCACTTCCGAAATTGGTGTAAGCTGAACATTTTCAATTTTCCATAATGAATTATTTACTGTAATATTCTCAATCAATTGTTCTTCATATCCTTTTTTTACAACTCTCATTGCATAAGTTCCCGCCAACAGTGGGCGCCAATACCTACCGTAAAGTTCATCGGAATTTCGAGGATCAAAATAGGATGCATCAGCTTCTTCAATGATGACTTCAGCAACCAGCGGATCACCTGAATTCGAATCGGTTATGTGCCCTGTAATCATTGCTCCTGGAGCATTATAGCCTAAAGCTCTATCAAGCAGCCAATATGCTCCGATACTGCATCTTTCACAAGTGTCATCTACCAGATATAAAGGTGGATCATTATTGGGTTGAAGATTTTCCGTTCCACATTCAATCAAAAGCTGAATCGTTCCGTGTGCTTTATAGAACCAGTCGTGGGCATTCCCTTTTCTTCCTGATGATGCATAAGGTTCATAAGGAGCTGAGTTATCTTCCTTCATAATTAAGCTGGCAACATTTTCACCGATAGTCTGACTCAAACCAAGATCTGGAGTTGGCTTCACGCCTGCCCAATTAGATGGATAATAAACTTTTTGAGAAAAAAGACCTGTTCTGGATGAGTGCCAATTTATTGAATAGATAAAATGCTGCTCTTCTGCAAAGTTGCGAATTGTCTGCGTTCCACCTTCAGAAAACGGACCAGGACCACGATAATAATCGTTCCACTCTTGGGGACCACCTACTCCAAATTCATGACCGTGAATCCAGTTAAAACCGTAATTTCTGTTTGTATCAACACCATCTATGTCTCCACCGGGTCCAACTACAAAATCAAATATACCGTTTTCGTTATTATCTCTTTTGTTCTTACGAAAAGTTATGTCCCAACCGTCCATAACAACCTGCAAACCTTCCGGATTATAAGTTGGAACAAACCACATTTCCAGGTTATCTAACCAAAAATTGTATGGATCCATCATTCTATTAGCTACAATATCCTGTATCATATACATTGTGATTTCAACGCCAAGTACTTCTTCTGCATGGCACTGCCCTGCATACATTACTGCCGGTTCATCTTCATCAACAGTAACGTTGTTAGAAAGTTTTACTGCATATATCGGGATTGGATCTTGATATGGAACTGCACCGAGTGTTGTTCCAATCTGCTGAACCATGACAATATCAGGATAGTTTGTTTGTAAAGAATCTATTTCTTGAAGTATTTCCTCATAAGTATGATATCTGGGATCCAGCACAACTTGTGCGGAAAGACCTGCAACAAGCAAGATTAATATTAACGTAATTAATTGTTTCATAATTCACCTATTTTAAGAGGATCATTTTTTTCACACTTGTATAATCACCACTTTGGTTATTTGTATCAAAACCGGATAAGTATATACCACTGGACACACTTTTGCCTGAATCATCCTTTCCGTTCCAAATCACACTATGATATCCAGCTTGCATTTCGTCAGCAACCAGCGTTTTCACAATCTGTCCACGTATATTGTAGATCTTAAGAGAGACATAAGAATCTCCTTTCAAACTGAAATCAATATTCGTTGAAGGATTAAATGGATTTGGATAGTTTTGCATCAAAATATTGCCCGGATGATGAATTTGAGGATCATCAACACCAACTTGTATAAATTCAACTTTTTGAAGATATACATTATAAATATCAGTTTTCCCGCTTGAGCGAGTATCTTCCCAGATCACATATGAATATCCTCCTTGGTAAACAGCTTTAGGAGCATTTTGATTCTTCAGTTCACTACAAATAGTTAATCCGGTACTTGGCCACGTTATTTCTTTTACACCATTTTCATCTAACATCTGCCCTAATAATTCAGTCTCACCTTCAATAGAGTAATCTTCCCAGAAAACCATAAAGTCAGTATCATCACTTACTAAATAGGGTGCTAGCTGATTACTATTTTGGACAACAACTGCTACACTATCAGCCCAAACTTCTGCCCCATTCAAATCGAATTTCTGCATATAAATATCAAATACATCACCAGAACGGAAATCTTCCCAAACCATAAATATTGCATCATTATAGAGCATATTAGCGAAGAACTGATCATTGGTATCATCTACAAGTGGAATACCTCCATCTGCCCAAAGTATTGCTCCTTCTGGAGTTACGATTTGTCCGTAAATATCTATACTACCATTCCTATAATCATCCCAAACTATCAGTAAACCATTAGGAACTTCCATTATTCTAGCGTTATTCTGATTTGCATCTTCTATACAAACATCCAAACCTTCAGCATCCCAACCATTTGCAGGATCACCATTTTCATCCACCATTATGCAGAATATGTTTGTGTTACCCCCGACACTTTGCCACACGTAATAACTCTGGGACACGTCACACAGTTTATCATTACCAACTCTATCAACGATGGTTTTACCGCCTGTTCCCCATTCCAAATTACCATTAACAATTTTCTGACCCACTATACGGGAATCGGCAGAAACAGCAAAATCTTCCCAACCTACATAATATTCGAGTGTACTATTATTATCAACTATTGAGATTTTTGGTTTCATTTGCTCAGCAGTTGATACACCAAGCTGCAAACCTTCAGTTTGTGACCAGATCATATTCCCTTCAAGATCTACGGCTTGTCCATAAACTTGTTTGTAACCTAGTTTATTTTCTTCCCAAACCATTGTAAGCAAATCGGAATCAGGATAGATATCAGCATCCATACTTGCCTGATCATAACCGGTAAGATTAGTTATTGATTGTCCATTTACTTCAAGTTCAAAAGATCCATCATCATTAATTACCTGATAATAAATTTGGAATCCATAACCTGCATTTCTTGTATCTTCCCAGATCACGATTTTTTTATCATTATTAGTTAGGATATGTTGATTATGTGAATCTCCACAGAGTCC
>DAOUTP010000365.1 GCA_030626645.1 Candidatus Cloacimonadota bacterium | reverse complement strand
ACAACGTCAACTTGGGTTACAATGTAATCACAGATACGTCATATGTTTTTTCCAACAATTTTTGGTATTCCAAGATATGATTTAAAGATAAATATATTGAGAAGTCGCGCTTATCAAACTAATGATCTAGATAATGAGATTACAGATGTTGTCGGTATAAGAATTATCTCTTACTTGGAAAGTGATGTAGATAATATTGACGTTGTCCCCGCAAACTGGTCCAAAGTTAATGTGTAAAATTGTGTAAAATAGTTTGAAATATTTCTAGATTATTTTAACTTGATTTTATATAAAGTTTCAGACTAAACACAAAACGTTATTAAGGGGAACGTATGAAGTCAAGATTCAGTATCAACAAGATTATAAAGATAGTAAAAGAGCATGAAAGTGGCAGATCAGTAAAAGATCTTTCTCGTGAATACGGTATATGCGGTAATACGTTTTATCGTTGGAAGAACAAGTACGGTGGCCTTGATGCCTCAGAGGCAAAACGCCTGAAGGAACTTGAAGAAGAGAACCGTAGACTGAAGAAAATAGTAGCCGAGAAAGAACTGCATATAGATGCCTTAAAGGAAGTGATCTCAAAAAAGTTTTAGGGCCTGATCAGCAGCGGCAAGCTGTTCGGGTTATTAAGGAGTACGGTATAAGTGAGCGGATGGCCTGCTTTCTGCTTCCTCAGAACCGTTCAAGTTTTCGTTATAGAGGCAAAGAGAGTGATTTGAATAAGCGAATAATGGTATTTCTAAAAGAGAAAGCTCATGAGAAACACCGTTATGGTTATAAGAGACTTACTGTATTTGCCAGAGAGAAGTTTGGTCAGGTTAACCATAAACGTATCCATCGGCTTTATGTTCTATCTAAACTTCAGTTACCAAAGAACAGAAAAAAACGCAGAAAATATCGGTCAACCCCAATGATCATTCCGGCAGCACCCAATGAACTCTGGTCTATGGACTTTGTTGCAGACAGGATTGAGAACGGAAGAAGACTCCGGATCTTTAATTTGATAGATAATTATACAAAAGAATGTGTTGGAAATATCGTAGATACCTCTATCGGAGGTTATCGAGTTGCAAGAGAGCTTGATAAGATAATTGAATTTCGGATTAAACCCAAAGCCATAGTTTGTGACAATGGACCTGAGTTTACAAGTGGCAAAATGTTTGATTGGTCTCAAGAAAATGGTATCGATCTGAGTTTTATTCAACCAGGTAAGCCACAGCAGAATGCTTTTGTTGAGAGCTTTAACGGAAGAATGAGAGATGAGTGTCTGAATGTTAATTTATTTAATTCACTTCTAGAAGCAAGGACAGTAATTGCTGAATGGACAGAAGACTATAATAAGAGCAGACCTCACAGCTCTCTGGGTTACTTAACTCCAGAGAAATTTAGATTGACTTTTGAAATGAAATTGAAAGAAGTTAACACATTGAAAGTGGCCTAAAAAATGGGGGACCGTCAGATTCAAGAGGATAAATTGCAAATAATTATGGAAGATGAACGTCATATTCTAATGAGAAAAACAAAGACTAAGGAGGATTTATGAGTTTGAGAACACCCAGTATTAATCATGTTTCAATTGCTGGTAACATTGTGCGGGATGCCGTAGTAAATCACGTAGGAGACAATAATGTTGCCGTTACTACAATCACTGTTGCCCACAACCAACGCTATCGCGGGAAAAATGAAAAGTGGCAGGAAACCGTTGCCTTTATCGATGTAGAAGTCTGGGGAGCTCTGGCCGAAAGAGCTGAAGATTTCTATAAGAAGGGTGTACCTGTTATTGTTGAAGGAAATCTGAAATCAAATAACTGGAAAGATAAGGAAGGAAAATCTCACTCCAAACTTTTAGTAAGAGCTGATCGAGTT
>DAOUTP010000251.1 GCA_030626645.1 Candidatus Cloacimonadota bacterium | reverse complement strand
GCGGAAGTTATAGATTGCGGACCCGGAGTTTTGGGAATGCACTCACTTTATGAACTCACAAGTAAAGCCGATATCTATTCATCTTATAAAGCTTATAAAGCATTTTTCGAGAATGCATAAACCGGAGTAAATAGTGAAAAATACATTAATCCTGATAATTGTTATGTTGGCTCTGCTTGGATGCAGCAGCAATAAAGCATTAAAAATCATGCCTGTTGAAAAGAAGATGGAGATCGCTAATGATCTTTTCGAAAAAGAAAAATATCATAAGGCGATCCCATATTTTTCTGAGGTAGTTTTTGAACGTAACTCAATTTATACACCAACTGCTCAAATGAAGCTGGCAGATTGTTATTTTATGCAAAATAAGTTTACTGAAGCAAGATTCGAATATGAAGAGCTGATCAGATTATTTTCTGACTACAAAGATATTGGAAGAGCATATTTCCAACTTGGTATCTGTTATTTCAATGAATCGTTATCACCTCATTATTCACAGGATGAGACCCACAGAGCAATAGCTGCTTTCGAGACGTTCATAGAAAAATTCCCTTTTGATAATCTAAAAAAAAATGCGATAGATTATATTCAGCAATGCAGATACAAACTGCTGATGAAAAAATATTATAATGGTTACGCCTATTATAAATTGTACGATTACAGTGGTGCGTTGATGTACTTTGATGAAATTATTGAGTTGGGAAACAGCAATGAACCTGACCGGATGTCTCTATATTACGCTACAAAGATTTATCTTGAAAGAGAAGAACACCTAAATGCAAAACTTACCGGGCAGAAACTCATCAGCCGTTATCCCCAAACAGAAGAAGCGGAAAAAATTACAACTGAACTTGAAAAGATAGAATAATGAAAATTGGATTATTGGGCGGCTCGTTCAATCCGGTGCATAATGGTCACATCGAATTGGCACAGACCGCCCTTGATTCCTTTAATCTAGATAAAATACTCTTCCTCCCCTCGGGAAACCACCCACTGAAAAAAGACCACAGTATCCCGCCTGTTGAAATTAGATATGAACTGACCAGGAAAGCAATAGCTTCCTACCACAATTTTGATATTTCACGACTGGACATGGAAACGACTGAACCAAGTTATACAAAGTTTCTATTGATGCGCCTGCAAAATGTTTTTCCTCATGATAAATTCTATTTTATTGCCGGCAGCGATATCATTTCTGAGCTGCAGAAATGGCACGATTATGAATGGCTCCTGAATAATATTGAGTTCATTATCGCTAACCGCCCCGATATTGATAAAACCTCATGGAATAAGCTGGAATACATTGATAAATTTCATTTCATGGAGATGAAGCCGGTTGATATTTCTTCTACAATGGTAAGAAAAATGATAAAAGAAGGTAAAGACATTTCTGCTTTAGTCCCGCTAATTATTGAAAAAGAATTGATCTCGCTTTATTCTGCTTAAATTTCCAAATTTGGCTAATGCTACTAACCTTCTTATAATTAATAACTTTAGCATAATCTATGTCTTGACAATAGAAAGCGCTAAAAGATTTGTTGCCGAAATTATAAATTGAGTATTTAGGAAATTAAATGATTCTGGAAATAAGCGAAGAAAGAGCAATTGAACTCATAGATAAAATATCGAATTTCATTGCTAAAAAAAGGATGGCAGCACCTGCAATAATGACCATTGAATCTTTGCGTCCACTTGCCAGGATCGGCAGTCAGCTTATGCATTTTTTAGCTCCCTTTGCAGAGATCATTTTTAATGCGAAAGAGTACCAGGAATTTGCCGCACTTTTAGAAAACGAGGAATATGTCCGGCTTCTGATTAAACGTATTGACGAAATTGATGTTGAAATGTATCGTGAGGAACGAAAAAGTAGAAAACTAAAAAACAAAAGAAGCAGAAATAAAATAAAGCAGTTCTTTAAAATTAAGAAAAAAGAAAAGAATATTAAAGAGTAAAATGGAGGAAAATATGGGCAATACTCAAAAGCTTAAGAGGATCATTGCTACCGATTGCGGAAGCACCACAACAAAATCGATCCTTATTGAGTATGTCGATGGTGAATACCGGCAAACAGTTCGTGGCGAAGCTCCCACAACTGTGGAAAAACCATTAAACGATGTAACAAGAGGTGTTGTTAATGCAGTTACGGAATTAGAAGAACTTGCACGGCTGAAATATAACGATGACAGCATCAAGTTTATTAAAGATGAGGCTATCTGGCTCACCGATAAAGAAGATGAAGGCGTTGATGCTTATGTTTCTACCAGTAGTGCCGGTGGCGGACTGCAAATGATGGTTACCGGTGTTGTTGCTAAGATGACCGGAGAAAGTGCAGAACGTGCAGCTTTGGGTGCTGGAGCTATTGTGATGGACCTGATTGCCAGTAACGATAAACGTGCTAACTATGAAAAGATAGAAAGGATCCGTCAACTTCGTCCGGACATGATACTCATGGCTGGCGGTGTGGATGGTGGAACTACAAAACACGTGGCGGAACTGGCGGAACTTGTTGGTGCTGCCGATCCTAAACCTCGTCTTGGCTCCAGTTATAAACTTCCGATAATTTACGCCGGAAATACAGCAGCTCAAGATATAATCAAAGAAACACTCGGGGACAAAACCGATCTTATTATTACAGAAAATCTTCGTCCTACTCTGGAACGAGAAAATCTGGGTCCCGCCAGAGATAAGATACATGACCTTTTCATGGAACACGTTATGGCTCAGGCTCCCGGATACAATAAACTGATGAGCTGGACAAAAGGTCCGATTAACGGCAAACTTGTTAATATTCCAATTATGCCTACCCCTGCAGCAGTGGGAAACATCATGCAGACAATTGCCAAAATTAATGATATCGAAGTTCTGGGGGTTGATATTGGTGGGGCAACTACCGATGTATTTTCTGT
>DAOUTP010000162.1 GCA_030626645.1 Candidatus Cloacimonadota bacterium | reverse complement strand
TATCTCCCAAACTGAAAGAATACGATGAATATTTCAATGAACTTCAATTTGAAAAAGCAGAAAAATTAAAAGATAAAATTCAATTGATAGAAAAATATTTTGAATACTTAAAGTTCATTAATATAACCAAGAATTTGAATCTGGAATTCATTGAAGATGAAAGAGTTTTTACAATAAAAGATGGAAGATTAAACGGATTAGTTGAGAACGGAAGAAAAGATGAATTCCCGCTTGTTACAGTGGAATTCAGGGAGAACGAAATATTGGCTTTCAATAAAGATCAACTGGCAGAACGCTGGATCATCTATCAGTACTTAATAGAAAAAAATGATAAAATAATTCTTGATAGAATAAAAGAGTTCTATAAAAAGTCACAGCTTAAGATCAGATCGGTTCTAACGTGATCTGAATTTTAAACTGAGGTTTGGTGATGGGTCATAGAATTTTAATTGTTGATGATGAAGTTTCGATAACAGATTACCTTAAAATGGAACTGCAGGAATGCTGCTCTGAGTTGGAAGTGATCTGCGAGAACGAAGGTTATCTGGCATTAAAAAGAATTATGACTGGAGGCATAGACCTTTTACTAACGGATATTGCCATGCCGGATATGGATGGCTATGAGCTTTATTCCCGAGCTAAAGAATTCAATGAAGATCTGCCCATAATCATGATGACCGGTTTTGGATATGACCCGGATCATGTTGTAGTAAAATCTAGAAAAGCCGGATTACAAGACGTGGTTTTCAAACCATTCGATATAAAAAAACTTACAGATAAAATAAAAAAACGCATTCTGGGAGCTTAATACGTTCAAGCTAAAAAACGTACTTATCACCGTTATTTTGTGTTGCTTTTTATCCACATTATCCGCCGAAAATATCAAATATAAAAGAATCTACTTTCAGGATATTATTCTATTTGCTGAAGCACAAGATACAACCGCAGCTTCAAAATTCATCATCCAGTTAGATAAAGATATCGCGTCATTTCAGAAAAGCGTAGGAACCTATCTTGATATTCCCGTAAATGTGGTGATAGCACCTGACAGTAAGGTTTATGGCAACTGGACGAATCAGCACTCTGCAATTTTGGAATTCAGTTCCGGTTTTTATCACAGACAAAGCAGGACTATTTTCTTGAAAAATCCAAAGTATCTAAAAAACATTTCTAATATCCGCAAAATTTTGCTGCATGAATACATTCATCATTTTGTAGGTTCTTTTTGGAAAGATCCGCCACTCTGGTTCAATGAAGGTATGGCTGTTTATTTTACTAATGATATGGGAATTGAACGTGAACTGAATTTTGCAAAAAATTATATTTTAGGCAACTCCAGGCAACTTGAACAGATGAAAAATACTTATCCTGAAAATATGATCGAATGGGAATCTTTCTATGCAAAATCGGGTCTGGCAGTAAAGTATCTTTACACAAAAAAGAGGGGATCATTTTATCGGCTTTGGGATAAAGCAGGATCAACCGGAAATTTCGAGACAGCTTTCTTAAACAGCTTCTTCATGACTACCAGAACGTTCTCAGATCAGTTTGAGGTTTATTCCAAAACCCATTTTAAGACTTCAATATTAATGGCTTCTACCGGACTTGTCTGGGGAGTGCTTCCGCTTATTTTGATCGTGGGTGTGATAAGAAAAAAAATAAAAAACAAAAAAACAGTTGAAAGCTGGGAAAACAATATTGATGTTGTACAGGAAGAAATAAATATTGAAGAACTTGGGGAAAAATGAAGGAATTTGATAAACTGATAGATGTCATAGAAAAACTACGTGATAAAGAAAACGGTTGTCCATGGGATCTCAAACAGACTCACGAATCATTAATCCCGAATTTTATAGAAGAATTATATGAATCTGTGGAAGCAATTGAAAACAAAGATTATCAACATCTTTCGGAAGAGCTGGGTGATCTTATGCTGCATATCGTGATGCAGGTGCAAATTGCCAGAGAAGAAGATAAATTTAAGATGGAAGATGTGCTCACAAAAATTAATGACAAACTTATCCGACGGCATCCTCATATTTTTAGTGATGGTCATGCCACAGATGCAGATGGCGTAAAGATGAATTGGGAGCGGATAAAACTGGAAGAAAAAAAACATTCCCGCACTTCTGCCATTGATGGGATTCCGCACAAAATGCCGGCACTAATCGTAGCACAGCGAATGCAGGAAAAAGCTGCATCAGTTGGTTTTGACTGGCCGGATGTAGCTCCGGCAATAGATAAACTGGAAGAAGAAGTTAAAGAATTTCAAGAAGCATACGAGGATAAAGATATTGAAGAGATGCAGAATGAATTAGGTGATATGCTCTTCTCAATAGTTAATATTGCCCGAAAATCGGGATTCGACACGGAATCAGCTTTAAGAAGAACTATAAGAAAATTTGAGAAACGATTTAAAAAAGTGGAAAACCATTTTAATAATAATGGTAAAAATATGCTTAATGCAAGCTTGGAGCAATTAGATGAGATCTGGGAAATTACAAAAGAAAGCGAGTAACAAAAGTCTCCTTCTAAAAGTTTATTTTATTACAGGAAGCGTGCTTCTTCTTGTACTATTCATTGTTTTTACAAATATTGTAATTAACAATGTTAAAAAAGATGTAGAGATCGTGCCGGACCTTTACTCAAAATTTGTAGGCATGCCGTCTGATGTGAACTTGGAACACTTTCTTTTCCAATATTTCATGGATGAGATTCTACCCAAAATTGATTATCCAATTATTCTTACTGATAGCCTGAAAGCACCGTTCTCATGGGAAAACATAGATATCCCAAAAAAGAATTTCGATCAATTGGAAACTCGTCAACAAATCATTCTTAGAAGAATGGTTAAAAATATGGAATCAAAACATTCTATGATTCCACTTCAACTTAGTAAAGATGATGAAAAAATTTACAGCTACGTATTTTATGGTGATTCCCAAACAATGAAGCAGCTAAAGATAATGCCCTATGTTGGAATGGCAGTAATTTTTATTTATGTTTTTCTGGGAATGTACGGGGTTTATACGATCAAGAAGACTGAGCGTGATATCCTCTGGGTTGGTTTGGCAAAAGAAACTGCACACCAGTTTGGAACTCCACTTTCTTCATTGAGTGGTTGGATCGACGTGCTGTATTCTAAAATGCAAAATTGTAAAGACAGTAAAGATCTTCAGGAAATGCTGGATTTTATGAGGGCTGATATAGAAAGGCTTACAAAGATAGCTTCTCGGTTTGGGAAAGTTGGTTCTGTTATGAAATTTCAATCCTGTAGTCTGCATGATATTATTCAGGAAACGATAGAGCATTTTGAACGTAGACTTCCAGCGGTCTCTAATAAAATTGAAATGACATTTGAAAGTGAAATTAAGGATAAAAAGATAAATTTTGATCCCGACCTGATAAAATGGACTTTGGAAAATCTGCTTAAAAACAGTATCGATGCAATGAAACAAAAGGACGGACATATCGCAGTAAAAGCATTTACAAACAAACGTAAAACTTATATTCATATAGCAGATGAAGGAACTGGAATGCAAAAGAAAATGTTCAAGAAAATATTCCGCCCGGGTGTTACCAGTAAAGAGCGTGGCTGGGGTCTGGGTCTTAGTCTTGCACACCGTATTGTAGAAGAATACCACAAGGGAAGAATAAGAGTTCTGGAAAGTGAAGTTGGAGTTGGAACGACGTTTGAGATAGTATTGCCGGAGGTGTAAAATGTTTGTACTTTCCCGCGAAGAGATGTATGCAATTGATAAATTCACAATTGATAAAGTTGGAATTCCCGGACAGGAACTTATGGAAAATGCCGGCAAAGGATGCAGTGAATTCATAAATGATCTAATATTACCTGGAAGTAAAATTGCACTTTTTTGTGGAAGCGGAAATAATGGTGGAGACGGATTTGTAATTGCTCGTATCTTGAAAAATTGGAATCATTCTCCCGAAATTTTCTTGATGGGAAGTATAGATAAAATGAGTCAGGAAACTCTCAATAATTACAAGAAGTGTGAAGGCATTAATATAAAGATAAATAAAATTGAAAAAGAGCCGAATGATCTATCTGAGTTTGATCTGATCATAGATGCGATCTTTGGAGTTGGTTTAAAAGGTGAGGTTGAGGACTGGCGATCTGATGTAATAGATAAGATAAATTCTTCTGAGAAAACAATTGTAGCGATAGATATTGCCAGCGGAGTAGATGCTAATACAGGTCAGGCAGAAATTGCCGTAGAAGCAGATTTCACTCTTACAATGGCTGCAATAAAATATGGTCAATTAATAGGAAGAGGCAGAGAAAAAAGCGGGGAAGTTCTGGTTATAGATATTGGTGTTCCTACTGATGTGTTTGTGGAATTTCCACTTAAAGGTCAATTAGCAACAAATGAAAATGTAATATTCCCATCCCGCAGCAGATTCTCTCATAAAGGAAATTATGGAAAGATCGGGATTATTGCCGGTTCTCCCGGATTTACAGGTGCTGCTATTTTGGCAGCAAGAGCTGCTCTTCGTTCCGGTGCAGGAATTATCACACTTTTTCATCCATTAGGATTGGAAACAATTTTTGAGAATCAACTTCTGGAAGTGATGACATACACAATTCCGTTCCCATATACAATGGAAGAT
>DAOUTP010000255.1 GCA_030626645.1 Candidatus Cloacimonadota bacterium | reverse complement strand
CCTTGTTCCACCAATGCCAATGGATATCGTAGGCGCAATGACACAAGGTCAGATCGGTTATATGTTCCAGAATACTCTGCAAAATTACTTCATGCAGAAAGGGAAAGATATTCCTATTGCAACTGTAGTAACTCAGGTGCTGGTAAACGAAAATGATCCTGATTTTAATGATCCGAGTAAACCAGTTGGTCCATTCTATACCGAAGAAGAAGCTATGAGACTTAAAGAAGAAAAGGGCTATATCGTAAAACTGGTAAAACCAAATGTGGATAAACCGTGGCGTAGAGTTGTTCCATCTCCGGAACCCATTAAAATAGTTGAATCTAACTGCATTCAAGCTTTGGTAGATGCACATGCTATTGTTATTGCATCTGGCGGAGGAGGCATTCCGGTAATGAAAAAAGCCAATGGAACCTTAGCCGGACTGGAAGCAGTAATTGATAAAGATAAGGCAGGTAATGTGCTTGCCCATGAAGTGAATGCAGATATATATCTTATACTCACCGATGTAGAAAATGCCAAGATCAATTTCGGTAAACCAGATGAAAAACCTCTTGGCAAAATTACAGTTGCTGAAGCTGAGAAATATCTGGCAGAAGGACATTTCCTAGCAGGTAGTATGGGACCAAAAGTTACAGCTGCCATCAGGTTTGTTAAAGCCGGTGGTGAAAAATCAATAATTACCTCCCTGTCAAATGCCGTTGACGCCTTAGAAGGCAGATCAGGAACAATTATTGTAGGGTAAAAGTGCCTTAGTGCTTATAGTACAAAGTACCTAAGTATTTGAGATATGGAGTATGTGAATGAATTTTAATTGGATTCATGAAAAGTTTGAGAAAGTGAAAGTACTTATGAACTTAAGCACTTCGAACTCAGGCACTAATTTAAATAGGAGAAAAAATGAAAAGAAATAAAGAACAAGTACTTAAGAACACAATACAGAGATGTAAGGAAAGAAATATCCTTCTTCCTACATACGAACAGATGAGAAATCCGGAATTGATACCGGAAAAAGTTAAAAAGGAACTTGAGAATGTAGGAATGTGGGATCTTAATTCATTAAACCTTTTTCGTTTAACTTGGAAGAATGAACCAAGATTAGATGGGGGTGGATTTGGAAAAGTTAATTTTGTAGAATTACCAAAAGAACTTACAGGTGTTGATGCTAGAATCATGGTATTAATTGGAAAATACTTCCCCACCGGAGCACATAAAGTTGGTGCTACATTCGGTCCTTTAGTAGAGAAATTAGTTCACGGTGAATTTGATCCAACAACCCAAAAAGCACTTTGGCCTTCTACGGGAAATTACTGCCGTGGTGGAGCTTATGATTCATATCTATTAGGTTGTGAATCCATCGCAGTACTTCCGGAAGAGATGAGCCAGGAAAGATTTGATTGGCTTCATGAAGTAGGTGCAGAAGTTTTTGCAACTCCCGGAAGTGAAAGTAATGTAAAAGAAATTTACGACAAAGTAAAAGAACTTAAAGCAGAACGTGGAGATGACATTGTAAATCTTAATCAATTTGATGAGATCGGAAATGCTGTTTGGCATTACGCTGTTACTGGTCCGGCAATGGAAGAAGTTTTTAATCAAGAAAAAAATGAAAATGATGTTTTTGCCGGTTTATTCTTAACTCAAGGTTCTGCCGGAACTCTTGGTTGTGCAGATTATCTTCGTGAAGTATATCCTTCTTTTAAAGTATGTGCCGGTGAAGCTCTTCAATGCCCAACTTTACTTCGTAATGGATATGGTGCACATAGAATCGAAGGTATCGGAGACAAACATGTACCTTGGATACATAATATCAAAAATATGGATATGGTCGCTGCTATTGATGATCAACCAAATATCGATATTATGAGATTATTCAACTCAGAAACTGGTCATAAATATCTCTTAGAAAAAGGTGTTTCTCAGGAAATTATTGATAAGTTAGATCTACTCGGAATCTCTTCAATCGCTAATATTATGGGCTGTATCAAAATGGCTAAGTATTATGAAATGTCAGAAGATAAAGTGCTTTTTACTGTAGCTACAGACTCAATGGAAATGTATAAATCCAGAATTAAAGAAGAACTTGAAAATCGTGGAGAATTTACCCATGAGGATGCTGCAGTTGTCTATTATCGCGATCTTATGGACATCGGAATCGACAATATGATCGAGATGAATTACTATGAAAAGAAACGTATGCACAACTTGAAATATTTCACATGGATCGAGCAGCAAGGTAAAACTGTGGAAGAACTCAATGCTCAATGGTATGATGAAAACTATTGGAAAGATCAGTTCGGAAAAGTTAATGAATGGGATGAGAAGATTACCGAATTTAACAATAAAACAGGACTGCTTAAAAAGTATGAATAAATAATAATGCGCCATCGGCTCAAAAGCTGATGGTGCTATTATGTTACATGGAGGTCTTATGAGATTTGATAAATTCGTGCAACCCGAAAATTTGAAGACAGCATTGGAAATACTTTCAAATGATTCAAATTCAGTAATTCTTGGTGGTACAACTTTCTTAAGATTATCTGACAAGAAATATTCTACCGGAATAGACCTCTCCAATCTTGGTCTGAATTATATTAAAGAAAATAATAACCAAATTGAGATCGGTTCATACACTTCATTACGAACCATCGAAACTGATCCGATCATTAATAAGTATTTTGGAGATATATTACCAAAATCACTTGAAAATCTCATCGGAATTCAATTCAGAAATAATGCTACGATCGGTGGTGCAATTTTTGGTCGTTTAGGATTTACAGAGATCATTACAGCTTTACTTGTTTTGGATTGCGAACTTGAATTTGAAGAAAATGGTATTGTGCCTTTTAATGAATTTATTTCAAAT
>DAOUTP010000269.1 GCA_030626645.1 Candidatus Cloacimonadota bacterium | reverse complement strand
TTCCGAGGACGGCTTTACGAAAGGCTCTCAACTGTGAGACTGGGCGGCTTGAATATGAAAGGTGAAGAACTCCGAAAAGTAAAAATGTTACAAATAATTGCCTGTGGAACTTCCTGGCATGCAGCTCTTATTGGAAAGTATATTATTGAAAACCTGGCAAGAATTCCTGTTGAAGTTGAATATGCCAGTGAGTATCGTTATCGGAACCCGATCATTCCTGAAGATACACTTGTTTTTGCTATAAGCCAATCTGGCGAAACAGCAGACACTCTTGCCGGTCTGAGAGAAGCACAAGCAAAAGGCGCCAGAGTTCTGGGAATCACAAATACCATTGGAAGTACAATTGCCCGTGAATCCGATGGGGGAGTCTATATTCACGCTGGAGTAGAGATCGGGGTAGCTTCCACGAAAGCATTTACATCTCAAGTTACAATTCTTATTTTGCTTGCTGTCTTATTTGGCAGAATGAAAAATCTTCAACCTACTTTTGGAAAATCTTTTATTAAAGAACTCGCAACTATTCCAGAAAAGATAGAAATAATATTACAAAAAAATGAAGAGATAAGAAAAATCGCTGAAACAATTAAAGACTCAACAAATGCACTTTATCTGGGAAGAGGAGCTAATTATCCAGTTGCTTTAGAAGGGGCACTCAAACTTAAAGAAATTTCCTATATTCATGCCGAGGGTTATCCGGCAGCTGAAATGAAGCACGGTCCAATAGCACTAATTGATGAGAATATGCCGGTTATTGCAATTGCTCCCGATGATGCGATCTACGATAAGATCATTTCCAATCTGGAAGAGGTAAGAGCGCGCAATGGTCGAATTATCTCTATAGCAACGGAAGGTGATGAAAAGATCAAACATTTATCCGAAAGTGTGATATATATTCCAAAAACAATCAGAACGTTGCAGCCTTTACTTACCGTGATTCCACTTCAGCTCCTTGCTTATCACGTTGCAGATCTACGTGGGCTGGATGTAGATCAACCCAGGAATCTTGCAAAAAGTGTTACCGTAGAATAAAGGTTTATGTTACTTTCGCAATGGTTGAAGACCTTGCGAATAGTAATCTTGATGAAATACAACCATTGCGGAGGGCATTGTCCATCCGCAAGGTTTAAGGTAAATTATGAGTAGAGATGTTAAAACAATAGGAATAATAATCAAGAAGGTCAATTTCCGTGAAACCAGTATCATTCTCGATGTATTAACACCGGAATACAGTGTGATCTCCATAATGGCTAAAGGTGCACGATCTACTAAAAGTAAGTCAATTGGACATTTGGAGATTCTTAATGAATTGGAATTGAATCTTTATCGAAACCCATCTTCCAATTGGTATATCTATAAATCCTCTTCACTTCTCGAAGCACATTTGTTTGACATCAATTTTCATACTGGTATCCTGATGCAGGCTGCGGTAGAAATTATCAAGCAGATCATCATTCCAGTTGAAGATTCACAAGCAATTTATAAGTTACTCGATACTTATTTACATTTCATAAGAACTGTTGATAAAAACGGGATTGCGATCTTCTGGCGATTTCTGCTGAAACTATTTAGAATTATTGGAATAGAATTCGATATCTCTAATTGTATAGAATGCTCCCAAAGAAAACAATTATTTGCTTACTTCCCTCAAAAGCACGGTTTTATTTGTGGGGATTGCTATCATCCCGTAAATGATGAACAGATATTTAAGATAAACGAAAATGTAGCTGAATTGATCGCAAAATTGAATAATATTGGCAATTATCTCAATGAAATTTCAATTTCAAAACCAACTATAAAACAACTTAACAGAATTTTCATAACCCATCTTTCAGAACATTTCCATAAGAAGATACATTTAAAAAGCATCGAATTGTTGTAATTTTATTTTCAAGCCGTAAGGCAAGACATTCAAAGCAATTCAAAAGTTTCTACTTGTGTTCAATCGAATGCAGGTAGAGACACTTTTTCTTGACCTTCGTAATGTTTAAACTGATTTTTGTCTCATCTCGTAAAAGCCCCTCTCTTGTTTTGAAGAGAGGGGTATGCCTGCCGGGGAGTAGCCTTGGCGGAAACCGGGGGTGAGTTTGGGGAAATTATGAAAACGAAAATAATAATAATTATACTGATGTTTCTCATGTTAGCACAATTATGCGCTGGTCTTTCTTTTGCTCATATCTGGGGTAAAATTACAGGTAATTACCGCACTGACATCGTCGAACTTCCCGGACCTGAAACCGACAACGGCTGGAAATGGCTCAGCTTCCCAGCTTTGGATACGGTTTTTGATGATGCCGATATTGCCGAGAATGTACTTGATAACATTCTGGATCCGACAATTCTCGATAAAGTTGTTGCACAGGATTATACTATTCAATGGAATGGTAACACTTGGGAACATGATTATGAACAATTCTTGCGCACCGAAGGTTTCAAATTCCATATGAACGATGACTTTACATTGGAAGTACCCGGATTTAAGGAACTTGATAACACAACTATCGTATTGAATGGAAATAATGTTGAGAACTGGGTCGGTTATTGGCTGTATGAGACTCAGGAGGTTATTGATGCTTTCAGCGATTACTGGAATGGTTCCAATATTCATTATATTCAGCATCAATACTGGACGGCTACTTTTTTTGGTGGAGAATGGTGGTATAGAGTCCAATCCGGTCATGAACCAACGCTTTCTTATGGAGATATGGTAATAGTGAAATGTA
>DAOUTP010000335.1 GCA_030626645.1 Candidatus Cloacimonadota bacterium | reverse complement strand
TTTCATAAAAAAGTCATGCAGTTGAATCGAATTGATAACAGCACCTTTATTGCTGAATGTTATTTTGATAAGGTCATTTTCCAGAACGATATTATTGTTGATATTAATATCATTGTCCAAGGCAATAATTTCAGTTTCGGTTTCTTGAATTGTTTGATCTAGGTTGGAAGGTTCTACTGTCTGATTTGATGTGTCAGTAACATTTTCTTCTGTTGTTTGCTGCTGAGCTTGCTGTGTATTCTTGTTTTTCCAAAGAAATTCACTACTTAACCAAAATACAACAAGTATAAGCAGAACGGCTAATAGAGTCTTTTTGTCCATAAATTCTCCTTATGGTAGCGGATCGTGTCCACCAGAATGAAAGGGGTGGCACTTTGATATTCTGAATATTGATAATCGTAGGGCTTTTAGGAATGAATACTTAGAGAATGCCTGATATGAATATTGACTGCAAGTTGGTGTAAATCGGCAGGATGGGGGCAAAATAACTGAAATATATTTTCTATAAAAAGTTATGACAAGTAATGCAGCTTTATTAAAAATTTTCATTTTATATTTTTTCAAATAATTGAATTAAATCATCCTTAAATTTTTCCCAAATAGCAACACCTGCTTCAGGTTTTGCTATAATTACCAATTCCACACCAGTTGGATGTAATTCTTCATGTCCTCTCAAAAAAGCACGAACACGACGCTTAACTTTGTTTCTAATAACCGCATTACCAACTTTCTTACTAACCACGATTCCAACTGCAAAATATTCTTCAAGTATTTTTTTCTTTAAAAAAATAAAGAGATTACCATCTGTTCTTATACTATTTTTGTAAACACTCTGGTATTCTCTTTCTGAGGTAATAGATAGCATTAGTCGCTTACGGTTAAGCGAGTTCTACCTTTTGCTCTTCTTCTGGCTAACACCTTGCGACCGGCTTTTGTAGACATTCTTAATCTAAAGCCATGCTTATTTTTCCTCTTTCTATTATGAGGTTGATAAGTCCTTTTCATGTTAATTCTCCTTTAAATATTTCCCATCTATATAACAGATAACTCTTTATTTTATACCTTTTTATAAAGGCTGGAACAAACTGAAATGCAAAGTCTTACTGTCAAGATTTATTTGTCTACAGCAGTTTAGTAATTATCTGAAGATTGTTTGCCCCCTTTCAGGTCCCACTGAAACTATCGTTACTCTTGTGCCGATAAGCTTCTCTACTTTGGCAATATATTCCAGTGCGTTTTTTGGAAGCTTATCATACTCAGTAATTCCAGTGATATCGGTATCCCATCCTGGAAGTTCAATGTACTCAGGAATTACTTGTTCGAGAACTTTTGAAGAATGAGGGAATTCGTTGGTTACAGTGTCTCCGATCTTGTAACCGGTACATATCTTTATTGTATCAAAACCGGATAATACATCTAAAAGAGTTAAGGCAATCTCATCAATTCCATTTAGCATAGCAGTGTATTTGGCTGCCACGGCATCAAACCATCCGCAACGCCTTGGACGACCAGTTGTAGAACCAAATTCATTTCCCTGTATTCTTATTCTGTCTCCAATCTCATCGTGCAATTCTGTAGGGAAAGGACCTTCACCTACCCGGGTATAATAACTTTTAAAAACACCAACAACACGATCAACATTTTTACCAAATCCTGCTCCAATAGCTATTCCGCCGGAAATAGTATGAGAAGAAGTAACAAAGGGGTATGTGCCGAATGTTACATCAAGCAATGTTCCTTGAGCTCCTTCAAAAAGTATATTTTTCTCTGTAACATTATTTAATAAATATGGTATCTGCTTCAAAAAGGGTCTCAATTTTTCAATGATCGGATTCAAATCATTAATAATAGTATCGATCTGAGAAATTGGATAATTATGAAATTTTATTATATTTTCTAAGCGTTCTTTTAAATATTCTTTATCGAATAGATCACCAAAACGAATTCCATAACGTGCAATAGCGTCTGAATAGCATGGTCCGATCCCGCGTTTAGTTGTTCCAATTTTTGTCTGGCTACTGTTCGCTTCCGCTTTTCCATCCAGTTCCCGATGTAAGGGGAGTACGATTTGAGCTCTTGGAT
>DAOUTP010000353.1 GCA_030626645.1 Candidatus Cloacimonadota bacterium | reverse complement strand
GAAAGCTGCAGCAAAAGTAAAGGCTGATGCAATGATGAAGAAAATTGCTGAGCAAAAAGCCAAAGAGAATAAAGAAGAAGATAATAAATCATGATGAACTTTTTTGAAGATATTAAAGAGAAACGTATTAACAAAAGAGGACAGAAACTTCTTGCTAAAAATGATTTCGAAAAAGCTTATCTGCTTTTCCAAAAAGCAATCCTGTTAAACAATTCTGTGGAGAATAAATTTAACCTCGCAATTTCACTTCTTTCACTTTCCGAATATTCCAAAGCAGAAAGATATTTAAAGAATATTTATGATGAATATCCGGAAAATGAACTGAACTTACTTGCTCTGGCAGAATGCCATATTATGCAGAGAAAATGGGATGAGGCAATCAAATTCTATCAAATGGTTGTGAAATTGTTTCCCGGTAAGAAGTCCTACAAACTATACCTTAATATAGCTGAGGATGTGGTTGCCAGGGAAAAATATGTAAGGGCAAAAGAATTATTCAAAGAAGCAACGAAGGAGCTCAAACTTAAGAATGATAAAAAAGCATTGAAAATTCTTATTCAAGCAAATGAATATTTCCCTGAGGATGCAACTATACTAAACAATATCGCTACATTGCATATAATGCTTAAAGACTTTCGTAAAGCCTATAGCTATGCAATGAAAGCTGTCTCGCTGAAACCAGATGATCCTCGATTCCAAAATAATTTAAAAATAGCAAAAAAAAAACTTAAGAAGTAATGAATACTTTTTCAAAAAGAGACTTCATTCTAATTCTAATATTGACAAAAGAAAAAGTGTTTTAAAAAATAGAAAAGTAAAAATTAAGACTCTGGGAGTATTAATGAAAAGAACATTTATATTATTTTTTTTAGTATTGGTCAACTTATTAAATGCAAGTTTTCTTATTGATGTGTACCATAAAGATTATGGTGTTATTAATCGTACTGTGCTTGTGTTTGACACCAAACCTCAGTACGAAATCCTCAAGCATGAATCAGATATTCAGATAAATCTGCAAAAATGCAGTAAAGACATCTCATTACAGAAATTAGCTATAACAAATAGTAACGTTATAACAGGTTTCGATTACTTGGTCTCAAAAGATAAAGTTGTAGTAATGATCAATGTAAACACTTCACACTTGCTTGTATCCGGAGAAATATATAAAGTTGATGGAATGGAAATACAGGGAGATGTTTTTAAGCTTGTTTTGGATATTTTCATCTCAACTAATCCTCAGACTCTATCTGAGCTTACAAGCTATGCTACTTTTTATGAAACAACGGGAAATGTTAAATTAGCAGAAGAATATCAGCTACAGGTAGTAGCACTTCATGATAAGATCAAAGAACAACAAAAGAGCAAAACTACACAATCAAGGCAAACCGTTACTACGAAAGAGCAAACTGGAATTTTAAATAAGCTTGAATCCTTAATTAATAAATTAAGTCCTAACCTCAATATCAAAATTATTGGTGTCGCTTTAGGAGCAATAATTCTATTAGCTATTTTCATTTTTCTCATTATCAAGCTTTCACGTAAAAAAACTTCAGCTTTTGATATGAATGGAGATAGTCTTCGCTCTACAGATGGCTTTGCAGAAAACACGTATTTGGAAAAAGTAGCTAAAGATCTAGCCGCCAAGAATTGGGGGCTGGAAGAGATTGCCAAAGAACTAGAACTTTCATTTGAGGAAGTGCAAAAAATTATCGCACCTGATCTTGATCAGGAATTGGAACGTTTGTAATAACCTTTATAACAAAAAAGCCATCCGACAGTTGTTGGATGGCTTTTTTATATTGCAATATTATTTCAAAAGCAGCATTTTCTTAGAATCAATTATTTTGTTATCTATCTTTAGCTGATAGAAATATACACCGCTTGAAACCGGCTTCCCAGAATCATCGGTACCATTCCAAACAATTGAATTTGATTCTCCTTCGTCTCCGCTCAGGATGATATCGAATACTTTCACTTTCTGACCT
>DAOUTP010000101.1 GCA_030626645.1 Candidatus Cloacimonadota bacterium | reverse complement strand
TTTCTTTAAATTTTCTGTTTCTTGTTTTGCATCATCAATTATCTTCTTAGCAAATTCATTTGAAGAAAGAATTTTTTTATCTGCAGAAGATTTCTTTACGAAATTTATGATCAGGGAAAGAAAAATCCCGATCAGAAACGCACCCCCAATGTAAATTATATTTATATAGGGCATTACTTACCTCACTTTGATCTATTTATTTTACCCGCGATACCGTGTACCATGTACTTCTGAACCTTGGAACAAGGTGGACGTCTACCGTTTTTTGCTTTGCATCTCCAGATCATGTCCGGCTCATGCGCCACAAAGGGCCTGACTTCCTATTCATAATTGGTTCTGAATATCTATAATATCACGTATACCGCAGGCAATTATTCTTTACCAATCTCTATTTTATCTAACAGATCATTGATCTGCTCAAACTTTTCTGATAAATTCTTATAATCATCAATTTCCGAAAGATATTTCTCCGTCATTGACAATGCGTAAAGAACTAATAATTTATTCTGATCGACTGTGTTAAACCTTTCGTTCAACTTCTCCAACTGATTATCAACATACTCAGCGGTTTCTATCAACTTTTCAGGTTCATCACTTCTAAAATAATAAGTTCTGCCAAGAATCTTAATTTCAATAGATTTCATTGATCATTATAAATCATTCAATTGATTGAAAATGCTATCAATTTTATTTGATGCCTCTTTCATTTTGTTATTATATTCATCTAACTGATCGCGAAGTTTTCTGTTTTCTGCTTTCAGGAATTCAACTTCTTCTCTCTGTTTACTATCAGATTCTACTAATTGAAGCAATTTTTCTTCATTTTCATTTTTGAATTCACTAAGAGCAGTATTTTGTTTCTCGAGTTCTGTATTAGCAACAACTGCATCAGCATATTTACTTTTTATTTCAGTATAACCATTTATTAATTTTTGAATTTTTTCATCCAGACTAACTACTGATCTCTCTTCCATATTTACCTCATTTCAGCATTGTATGAATTTTTTAAAGCCTTTATAACCTTTTTTAGAATATTATTAATATATTCATCCGTCAAGGTTTTTGTGTCTGAGCTAAACACAAGACTGAATGTAAGACTATGAAACCCATCTTTGATGTTTTTCCCAGCAAACTCATCGAATAGGACAATTTTAGAAATATTATTTTTACCAGCTTTTTGTATTGTACCGATTATATCTACATACTTGTGTTCTCTAGAGATTACAATAGAAATATCTCTGAGTACCGGTGGAAATTTCGGAATATTCTCAAAGATCTGGTCATGAAACAGATTCATTGCAAAAATTGCCTCAAGATCCACATCAAAAGCAAATAGGGGAATATCAATCTCAAATTTTATAGCAATTTTAGGATCAATCTTACCTAAGCTGGCAATAATCTTTCTATCTGACATCACCGCTGCTCCTAGACCAGGCTGATAGAAAGGTTCATCTGATTTCTGATATTCACAGTTCTCAACCTTTAACTCAACAAGAATATCTTCCATTATTCCTTTAACATCATGGAAATCAATCTGTTGAGTGTTAATTTTCCAATAAGCAGGATCAAACTCGCCTGAAAGAATTCCGGATAGATGCAATTTCTCTGTTGCAAGTTTCTCATCTTTTCTTGTAAAAACTTTTTTCAGTTCGAAAATTCTAATGTTTTTTTGCCCGTGATTTATATTGAATAATGCATTTTTCAGAAGACTCGGTAACAGCATAGAACGCATAATTGAAAAACTTTCTCCTAATGGGTTTTTGAGCTTTGCGAAATTCCTGCGTGCATCTTCTTTTTTAATATTGAATTTATCCAAATCATTTGGATCGCCAAAATTCCAGTTGATCACTTCTGAGAATCCATAATTCACTAATGTATCTTCCACTTTCCTACGTGCGTAGAAAACAGGTTTGTTCATAATATTCTGAGATTGTAAAAATGTAGGCACATTATTATAACCATTAAGACGGATCACCTCTTCGATCAGATCAATCTCACGTGTAAGGTCTTTTCTATAATAAGGAATTTTGAATTCTAAATTATCTTCCGATTCTTTTATAAAATTTAGTCCCAAAGCTGTAAGATATTCTACGATCTGCTTTGATGGGATCTCTATCGAAAGGATCTTTTTAACTCTGGAAGGACGAATAGAAACTATTGTTAAATCTTTTGGGGAAGGAAATGAATCTAATTCTCCTTTCAGTAATTCACCACCAGCAATTTCAAGAATTAATTCACAAGCTCTAATGCTTGCCAGTTCAGCATTTTCATCTGTGATATCCCGTTCAAAACGGTAGGAAGAATCAGTTGAAATTTTCATCCGACCTGCTGTTTTCCGAATGGAAGAATATAAGAAATTAGCAGCTTCAATAACAATATCTTTAGTCTTAGAAGTGATGTGAGAATTCTCACCACCGATAACACCGGCAAGTGCAATTGCACGTTTTTCATCTGCGATCACTATATCATCTTTTTTAAGTTTATAAGTTACTTCATCCAGAGCCGGAAATTCTTCGTTTTCCTTAGCTTTTCGTACAATTATCTTCTTTCCATTAATTAAGGAATAGTCAAATGCATGAAGTGGATGACCGAATTCCATCATAACGTAATTAGTAATATCAACTACATTATTAATAGGCCGTAATCCAACAGAAATCAATTGTTTTTTAAGCCAATCCGGTGATTCTTTGATTTTAACATTTTTTATAATTCTGGCTGTATATCTTGTACAAAGTTCAGGAACTTTATTTTCCAAAGAGAGATGATCTTCTATTGGTTCACTGCTTTCATTGAGTTTACTTTCCGGTAAATTAAGAGGAAGCTTAAGTAAGGCAGAAAGATCTCTGGCAACACCGATAATTCCAAGCAAATCGGGACGATTTGGAGTGATTTCTACATCGTAACAAGTATCTTCAATTCCAAGATATGAAGCAAGATCAGTCCCGATTGGAGCATCTTTGGGAAGAATCATAATTCCATCATGATCATCAGAAATCCCAAGCTCATCTTCAGAACAAAGCATTCCAAAAGATATTTCCCCACGAAGCTTAGCTTTCTTGATCTTAAAATCCTGGATTTGTGTTCCTATTTCTGCATAGGCAACTTTGATACCATCTTCACAATTAGGGGCACCGCAAATAACCTGCTTTATTTCTGTTCCATCATCTACTTGACATATAGTAAGTTTATCAGCATTTGGATGTTTTGCGGTTTTGACAACTTGTGCGATTTTGATCTGTTTAATATCTCTTCCAAGTTGTTCAATAGCTTCAACCTCAATCCCTCCAAAAGTCATTTTATCTTTTAATTCATCTGGTGAGAACTTAAGATCAATATACTTGTTTAACCAATTATAACTTATTTTCATTTTTTATGACCTAATATTTTATGCGAATTAGCTAAATTGCTTTAAAAAACGAATATCATTTTCAAAAAGCAATCTCATATCTGGAATTTTATATTTCAACATTGCAATACGATCCATTCCCAAGCCAAAAGCGTAACCAGTGTATTTTTCTGAATCGATTCCCAGTTTTTCTAAGACATTTGGATCAACCATACCGGCTCCACCCATTTCTAACCAGCCGCTACCTTTACAAAGGTTACAGCCTTCTCCATAACACTTTACGCAAATAATGTCAATTTCTGCACTTGGTTCTGTGAAAGGAAAATAATGAGGACGTATCCTGAATTCAATCTTATCTCCAAACATCTTCTTTACAAAAATATTCAGCATATCTCTAAGATCGGTAAAGGAAACTCCTTCGTCCACAAAAAGTGCTTCCACCTGATGGAACATTGGGGAATGCGATGCATCGTTTTCATTCCTATAACAACTTCCCGGAGAAATAATTTTAATAGGAAGTGAATGGTTTTCCATAGTTCTGATTTGAACTGTGGAAGTTTGAGTTCTTAGAAGAACATCGTTATCTAAATAAAAAGTGTCGGAAAGCTCTCTTGCCGGATGATCTTGAGGTGTATTTAGAGCATCAAAATTGTGATATTCATCTTCAACATCCGGTCCTTCAGCAACTTCAAAGCCCATTGACATAAAAATATCTTCAATCTCGCGCCATACTTTTGTTATCGGATGCAAACTTCCTTTTGCTCTTTTGCGTCCAGGCATTGTAAGATCTATTGATTCTGATTGTAGTGTTTTATTATAATCAAGTTCTTTGATCTTTTCTTCCTGATCAGCTATCATCTGTTCAATCTGATTCTTCGCAATATTCAGAGTCTGACCAAAAGCAGGTCTTTCTTCTTTAGGTAAGGAACCTATCTTCTGCATGAAACTGTTCAGAATACTTTTTTTTCCAATGTATTTAGATTTCAATTGCATCAAATTATGCATTGAAACAACGCTATTAATTTCTGATTTCGCAGATGTTACAACTTTCTTTAATTCTTCTTTCACCCTTAAAAACCTTATTTATTTTGATCTTTTGCAATTTGACAAAGTTTTGTAAATGCTTCCATATCATTATAGGCAAGGTGTGCAAGTACTTTTCTATCGATTTCAACCTCAGCTTTCTTCAATCCGCTTATCAATCTGCTATAAGTTAATTCATTCATTCTGGCAGCTGCGTTAATACGTGTAATCCAGAGTTGTCTAAATACACGTTTTTTGGTTTTTCTATCTCGATAAGCGTATAGCCATCCCTTCTCTACTGCCTGACGAGCAGTTCTGTACAATTTACTACGACCACCGACGTAACCTTTGGCGGCTTTCAAATATTTTTTTCTTCTATTTTTGGCTGCTACATTATTTGTTGAACGTGGCATTTTAATCTCCTTCCTTTTTTAGATACCCAGCATTTTTTTCATTCTTGCTGTATCATTTGCATTTACAAGACCTGATTGTCTTAAGTTTCTTTTTCTTTTTGATGATTTTTTTGTAAGGATATGACCTGCATAGGCATGAGATCTTTTTAGTTTTCCCTTACCGGTAACTTTAAATCTTTTTGCTACCGCTCTACGTGTTTTGAGTTTTGGCATTTTTCCTCCTGAAGTTAATCTTCTATATTTTCATATTCTTCTAATAAATTATCAATTTCTTTCTTTGGTGCGATTATTGTAAACACTGTTCTGCCTTCATTCTTTAGTTTTACTTCTACATCAACCAAAGGTTTAAGTTCCTCTAATAATCTCTCCAGTAGTTTAAAGCCGATATCACGGTGTGCAAGCTGCCTTCCACGAAAACGAACTGTTAACTTTACCTTGTTGTGTTGACTTAAGAATTTAAGAGCATGTACTTTCTTAAAATTGTAGTCATGGTCTTCAGTGTTCGGACCGAATTTCACTTCCTTAGTCTGTACAATATGCTGATTTTTTCTTGCTTCACGTAATTTTCGTTCCTTTTTGTAGTAATATGTACCAAAATCCAGAATTTTACATACCGGCGGACTTGCATTCGGGGAAATTTCTACCAGGTCAAGTCCAACTTTTTCAGCTTCCTGTAATGCTCGTGAAATTGGGACGACCCCGATTTGCTCACCAGTATCAGAAATTAGTCTTACAGATGGAACTCTGATTTGACCATTAATTCTTTCTTTAGGTGCTGTAGGCTTTGTTTTAGCTTTACCTCTTCTAATACGAATAGAAATAAGAACCTCCTTGTTCTTTTTTTAAATAAAAAAAGGGTGGATTAAATCCACCCGCCATTACACATTTATATATAATTTCGCACTATTTTCTTCATGACCTTAACAAGTATCCTAACTAATTTAAGAACCGTAAGGTAGAAGCGGGTAGCTTCTTTTCTCTTAACAATATACAAAGAATTTTTGTTTAGTTATTGAGTCAAGTTTTTTATTCTTATACTAAATGTAATATTTTTGAATTATTTTGGTGTTATAATGGTTTTGATTCCCGCAAAATTGATCATTTGCAAATGTCTAAAGAATACTATTTGTACGAAATAAGAATTTCAATGTTATTTTCTTTATAATAGCTTAGGGGCATTTTTGTCGTGTGAGTGTCATAAATGTCGTGCTATCACTTATCTATTTTGTTTCCAGATGTCTTAAATTAATTCCGTACGATAACATAAAATATTTTAATTCATGGTTTTATGCAATATTGATTTGTTTATTTAACAAAAATTATTATTTTGGATTAAATAGTGCATTTATAGATAATATAATATTTTAATAATATTAAATTCTAAGTTATTTTTTTAAATTTATTAAAAAAGTACTTGTCAATTTGATGTTATTATTAATGTTTATGTTTCGAAATTGAAGTTAAGGTCAATAACAGGGGAGGGGAAAATGAAAAAAAGATTTTTAGCAATAATTCTAATTGTAGCGTTTGTATTATCGGCATTCAGCATCTGGAGCATGACAAGTAACTTAAATAGTGAGAAGATATCATCTCTTCGAAGCGAAGCACAAGCAGATATTAATGTAGCTGAAGAAGGATTACTTCAAAATAAAAACGATCTTATTTGCAGTGCTCAAGGTGATGTCAGACCTCCACCATGGGATGAAGAAGAAGAGTATGTACCAAGTGGAAGTTAAAAAAAAGAAAGAAATATATAATTAAGGAGAATTAAAATGAAAAAGAATC
>DAOUTP010000362.1 GCA_030626645.1 Candidatus Cloacimonadota bacterium | reverse complement strand
GTTATTGAAATTGAAAATATAGGAACGAGAGATCTATATATTAGAAATATACAAACACTTGATGAAAGATTTTCAATAGATCCCACGGAATTCATTGTAAGCTCAGGTAAAAAACGGTCATTTAATATCGATATTACACCTGGCTATGGAATGAACAAAATAAAATCTATCATAACAATTATCTCAAATGACCCCCAACAGAGCGTTATTGGCATCACTGTAATAGGAGAAGTTAATCAACCGGAAGGAATTTCTTTAACAAATATGATTAGTGAAATCCAAATCGAGAAAGCAAAAAACATAATACAAAATTTTAAGGGGAATGATGAACTTTTAATTTTAGATGTTCGAACAGCAGAAGAGTATAATAATGGTTGTATTGAAGATGCAATAAATGTTGATTTTTATAGTTCTGATTTTCAAAAGAAGTTAAAATTATTAGATACGGGAAAAACATATTTGGTTTATTGCCAGTCAGGTATTCGAAGCAAGAAAGCGGTAGATCTCATGAGTGAAATGGGTTTCAAAAAGATCTATCATATGTATGAAGGTATTGAAGGCTGGAAAGCACTTCGGTTGAAATTGATTGATCCTAATAAGTAAGATAAATTCAGGATCTAAGGATATTATTAATTGAAATTTTTATTACAAAATGATTTGACAGGTTAATCTTGAAAATAAACAAATGACAGTGCTATAGAAAATAAGAAGTTTATTATTATTCTTAATAATGAATTTGGAGATATAAGGTATAAGATGAAGCAAAAATATGTTAATTTCGAAAACCGAATTGAGTTGTTACTATCGAATTTTGAGGATTCTCATTTAAATCTGTTACTATCGAATTTATTAATTATTAATCGTTAACCAAAATTCTTAAGGAGAAATTTAATGAAAAAAACATTAATTATTTTAACCATACTCGTGTTCGCGATCAGTGCTTTTGCAGAGATTACCCTTAACTCACACCCAGGGGCTCATACTGGCATTCATAATCCTGGTACACGTGATGTTCTTTATGATCAAACATCCAGTCCTTCTGCAGATGGATTTTCTTCAGCTCAAGATTTTGTAGATCCTGTAAATGAAAGCTACGACTGTTGGGGTGCCGATGATTTTGAAGTTCCTGCAGGTGAAACATGGATTATCGATTCTGCATACTTTGGCGGTGGATATTGGAGTGGTGTGGGACCTGGCACAGGCTTTGGAAATATGAAGATCTATGCCGATGCTCCTGGCGCTCCGGGAACAGAACTGTTTGATCTTCCAGCTTGTCCTGTTGTGGATGATGGTGCTGGAAACCTAGACATTACTCTTACCACCCCCGTAGTTCTTACAGAAGGTATCTATTGGATGGCATGGCAGCATACAGTGGATTTTGCTACTGGCGGACAATGGGGTGTTCAACCTCATATGGCAGCTTATGGTTCTGTATGGTACTGGATAAATCCAGGTGGCGGATTCGGTTCTGGAACGGATTGGCTAGCATGTACAGCAATGTGGCCTGCAAATGTTGGTACAGATTTAACTTATGCAATTTATGGTACAATTGAAGAGCCTATTTTAGATCCTCCAAGCAATGTAGCTGTAGATGATGTTGCCGGAACACTATCCTGGTCAGCACCAGTTGTAGGTGGAGTAATTTACGAAGATGATCTTGAATCTTACACAGTGGGTGATTACCTGGCAGTACAATCAGCAGATTGGACAACCTGGTCTAATGCACCTGGTACTGGTGAAGATGCATTGATATCAGATGTACAAGCTCTCAGCGGCAGTAATTCCGTAGTAGTAGAAGGTACTTCTGATCTTGTATTGATCATGGATAATTATACATCCGGAGTTTATTCCATGGAACTTAATTTGTTTGTTCCAACCGGACACAGC
>DAOUTP010000019.1 GCA_030626645.1 Candidatus Cloacimonadota bacterium | reverse complement strand
CAATGCCTCAGATCATCTACCGGTTTTTGCGGATTTCAATACTACCATTTCTTCTGAGCCTATGCTCGTAGTTCGCATTCCAAATATTGAAGAGGAATGGCAGCAGGGAACAGAACACATTATAGAGTGGGTGAGTTCTAATTTTAATGGGAATGTAAAGATCGAACTGCAAAATGAAACTTCTGAAGAGCGTGAGATTCTTGCAGCATCTACTGAGAATGATGGTGAGTGGATTTGGAATATTCCCTTAGAACAAGTTATAGGGGATTATAAAATTGTGATCTCCGATGCAGTTGATGATGATCCGATTGATGAAAGTAATAATCCATTCCATATCATTGAGCCCATCGCAGACTATACAATATATGAAATTCAATATTCTGAAGTTGGTGCATCTCCTTTAGAAGGCGTACAGGTTATCACATATGGGATCGTTACGGCTGTTTGTGATATTGGATACTTTCTGCAGAATGGATCAGGTGCCTGGAACGGAATTTTTGTTTATGAATATGGAACTAATGTTAATCAGGGTGATGAGATTGATATTACAGCTACCGTAGCAGAATTTTTCGATAAAACAGAATTAACAGATATTGAGGAATATACTGTTCTTTCAAGCGGGAACCCACTTCCAGAAGCTGTTTCTTCATCTACTTTAGAGATAAATCAGGAAGATTATGAGGGTGTACTTGTGCAGATTGCTAATGCCGAATGCACTGATTACAATCCTGAATATGGTGAGTGGCTGGTTGACGATGGATCGGGTGAAGTAATGATAGATGATCTGATATACGAATTTATTCCCGTTATTGGAGAAATTTATGATATAATAGGAGTTGTTGATTATTCCTATAGTTCATTTAGAATAGAACCACGTTATTCAAGCGATATTAGTATCTCTTCTACAAGTCAGGAAGATGTAGTAAATATTGATTTTAAGTTATCTAATTATCCCAATCCGTTCAATCCAACGACCACGATTAGTTTTGAAACCACGAATTTACACGAATTATCACTAATTGAAATATATAATTTAAAAGGACAAAAAGTGAAGTCGTTCCTAATTAACCAATTCACTAATTCACCAGTTCACCAAGTTATTTGGAACGGAACCGATGACAACGATCAGCCGGTTTCATCAGGGATTTATTTTTATAAATTAGTATCTGGAGATCAAGAGCAAACAAAGAAAATGTTGCTTCTCAAATAGTTTCGAGACGTAAGGAAACATGACGACGAATCGAAGTGAAATAGCATGAAGATTCAAGTAAATTGAGAAAGTAAATAGAATATCGTTTCAACTCGTCATTCTTTACGAGTCGAAACTTATGTCAGGATCTACGGATAAATTTTCCGTAACCCGGTTTTTGTAAAATTCCTTTTTCGGAATCAAATACGATCTTACCTCGAACTACTGTTTTATCTATTGAACAAGAAAATTCAGTGTTATTGAACGGTGAGTATTTCCCTTTTGAATGCAATTTGCTTTCATCAACCAAATATGGTTTATTCAGGTCAATAATTGTAAAATCTGCATCGGTTCCAATTTGCAAACTTCCTTTTTTTGGGTACAATCCATAGCGTTTTGCCGCATTTTCCGAGGTTAATTGTACCATCCTTATTAGATCAACTTTTTCTTTAAGATAGAATTCAGAGAAAAGGTAAGGGATCATGAGTTCAGTGCCCGGAATTCCATTGTAAACTTTTGAAAAATCTTTAAACTTTTTTTCTGTTTCATAATCAGATCCGGCATGATCAGTTGTCACGAAATCAAGTACTCCTGTTTTCAAACATTTTCTCAAGAAATCTCTGTCCTCATCATATTTTACAGGTGGTGCAGTTTTGAGTCTTCCTCTTAAAATTGGAAGGTCTTCAGATGTAAATTGCAGATAATGAGGGCAAGATTCGAAAGTGACTTTGAATTGTTTTTTGCTTTCCAATATCAGCTCCGCAGCTTCTTTGCTGCTTATATGAACAAAGTGAGCTTTGTTCTTTTTACCGAGAGATGAGAGGATATTTTTTACAGCTTTAACCTCTGCTTTCACAGGTCTTGTCTTAACATAATTTTCTGGTAATTTCATTTGTTCATGTGTAAGTTTGCAAATTGAATTATTGATAATACTCTCATCTTCGGCATGAAAAGCAAAAAGGATTTCTGGGAATTGCTTGAAAACTTTTTGAATATCTTTGTAGGATAAAGCCGCAAAGGTTTCCATACCTGAAATTGTATAAATTTTAAAACCAACAACTCCGGCTTCCCAGAGCTCCTGCATCATTTTTTCATTTAGCGGGACATCATTCTTTCTTATTCCACCCCAAAGTGCAAAATCAATCTGAGCTTTAGATTTGATTACTGATAATTTTTTATTCAGATTTTCAACATTTGTTACAGCCGGAATTGAAGTACAGGGCATATCAATAACGGTCGTTATTCCTCCGCAGGCTGCAGCTGTAGTTCCCGAAGTGAAGTCTTCATGATCAGTGAATCCTGGATCATTGAAGTGTACATGAGCATCAATACAACCGGGGACGAGTAATTTTCCATGAAGATCTATAACCTGGGTTCCTTTTGCAGGTTTCAGATCTTTCTCGATTTGTAGAATTTTCTCATTAAAAAGTATATCAGAGATTTTTGTCTTTTCCTCATCTAAAATAAATGCATTTTTTAAAATTATCATCTTAACCTCAAATAGAAAAGAAATTCGCAGGAAAATTTTGTCAACTCAATATTGGATCTATAAAAATCTGATAAGTCATTTGACAAAAATTTTAACTCTTCAAAATTAGTATTGTTAAATCTATTAGCAATAAAATCATAAGTTCCAAAAAGAGGAAGAATGTTTTATAATGAAATTTTAAGTAAAATGCTTAACGAAGAACCAAATCCTGTTAATAAAATGTATCTTCATGAGATTAGCATTCAATGGGTAAAATTTTCTAAGGCAGTTGAAGAGAGTAATGGATCGAACAAAGAAATTGTTGAAATGCTCAATGTTTTCCGTGATGCCATAACAAATAATAAATACAAATTTAATAAACTCAACTCAAACGGCTTTATTAATGAATCTCCGATATTTTCTGTGAATTATCTTCATGACCTTGTTTATGTTATTATGAAAAGACAGAGCATAATAGACCATACTGGTATTCTCTGGGGTTGTGGTAAGTTCAATATGAATTACACATTTTCACCGATCAGTTTTAACACATTAGAGAAGGACCTTCAATTCAAGCAATCAACATCACCCGAAGTTCTTTTTTTGGGTCAGAAGATAGATCTTCAATACAGAGCTGTGGGTAAGAGGAATTTTGAAAAACACGAGAGTATTCTTCCGCTTATAGTATTTCATACTTTTAAAACTCTTAGAAAGGAAAATATGTTATATTTAGATAATCTTGCGGGATTGTCTAAAAATGCACTCAGTAAATCCAGAACGATCATATTAACCGAGAAATTGGAAAAAGATTTTATACCAGACCTTTCTCCAACAAATATTGATCATGTTTGCGTTTTAACAAAAGGAAGCAACAAAGAAATCTCTTTAGAAGTCGTAGGTGAATTAGAAAAATTAATAAATGAAATACTAAACGAAGAATATACAATTTCAACAAACATCCTGGATACTGGTTTGATAACAAATCGGAGATAATAATGATTAATTCAAAAATATCAGAAGCAATGAAGATAAAATTGGATTCCATTTTACCGCAATATCCTGAATTTGTAGAAGGAATTCGCCGAGCACCTCGCCGTGAAATGGATCTGAATAAACAAGAAATTGAACTTGCACTTAAAAATGCTTTGCGTTATATTCCTGAAGAACTACATGAAGAACTTGCTAAAGAATTCATGGATGAACTTATGGAACTCGGTCATATTTACGGTTATCGTTTCCGCCCGAATGAGAAAATTTATGGGAAATCCGTTGAGGAATATAAAGGGAAATGTCTGGAAGGGAAAGCTTTTCAGGTAATGATTGATAATAATTTGGATTTCGCTACAGCCCTTTATCCTTATGAACTTGTTACTTATGGTGAAACAGGTGCTGTGTGTCAGAACTGGATGCAGTATCTTCTCATAAAGAAATATTTAGAAAATCTAACTCATGAAAATACTCTTGTAGTTATGAGTGGTCATCCTCTCGGCTTGTTCAGATCTTCTCCTAATGCTCCACGTGTGATCAATACAAATGGTCTAATGATAGGGGAGTTTGATAATCAGGCAGATTTTAACCGTGCGAATGCTCTGGGTGTAGCAAATTATGGTCAAATGACAGCCGGAGGCTGGATGTATATTGGTCCTCAAGGGATCGTGCATGGAACTTATAACACAATTCTTATTGCAGGAAGAATGAAGCTTGGTGTTCCTGCAGATGGAGATCTAATGGGGAAATTATTTGTTTCGTCCGGTTTGGGCGGGATGAGCGGGGCACAGCCAAAAGCAGTTGAAATTGCTAACGGAGTTGGTATTTTTGCCGAAGTAGATTTATCCAGAATCGAAACACGTCATAAGCAAGGTTGGGTTGGAAAAATTGTAAAATCTCCCAAAGACACATTTATTATGGCTGAAAAATACATAAAGAGCGAGCAAAGTATTTCTATCGCTTATCATGGAAATATTGTCGATCTATTAGAGTATGCGGTTAAAGAGAACATTTATATTGATCTTCTCTCAGATCAAACTTCCTGTCATGCAGCTTATGAAGGGGGATACTGTCCTCAAGGACTCACTTTTGAAGAGCGTACAAGCATGCTTTCTGAAGATAGGAAAAAATTCGTAAAACTTGTAGATATTTCATTACGCCAACATTATGAATATGTAAAAGTACTTTCCCAGCGTGGAACATATTTTTTTGATTATGGTAATAGTTTCATGAAAGCAGTGTACGATGCGGGAGTAAAGGAAATTGCTAAGAATGGTGAAAACACTTATGATGGGTTTGTCTTCCCAAGTTATGTTGAAGATATTTTGGGACCTGAACTTTTTGATTATGGTTACGGTCCGTTCCGTTGGGTTTGTCTATCAGGGAAGGAAAAAGATCTAGTCAAAACAGATAATGTAGCAGCTGGGATAATTAAGAATCTTCGTGCAGAGCTACGATATCAAGATATGGATAATTATTTATGGGTTCGTGATGCGATGAAGAATAAGTTGGTTGTTGGAACACAAGCTCGCATACTCTATCAAGATGCACCGGGTAGATTAGCTATTGCCCTTAAATTTAATGAGATGGTTCGCAAAGGTGTGATTGGACCAATTATGCTTGGCAGAGATCATCACGATACAGGTGGAACAGATTCACCCTACCGGGAAACCTCCAATATTAAAGATGGCTCCAATATTATGGCAGAAATGAGCACTGAATGTTATGCTGGAAATGCTGCACGTGGAATGAGTATGGTTACGCTTCATAATGGTGGTGGAGTAGGAATTGGGAAAGTTTCTAACAGTGGATTTGGTATGGTTTTGGATGGAAGTGAGAGAGTAGATTTCATTCTTGAACGTGCTTTCCCATGGGATGTTATGTGTGGAGTTGCACGACGGGCCTGGGCGAGAAATGACAATTCCATAAAAACAGCTATCGAGTATAATGAAAACTTTAAGAAAACCGATCACATTACGCTACCCTTCATTCCTAAAGAAGGCTTGATCGAAAAAATTGTAACTGAGAAACTTAAAAAATAATCTGATGATTCACCTTGCAAATATGCAAAGTAAATTATTTATTAATAAAATGTTGTTGACAGGTTAGTTAGCGTTTATTTTTTGTGTTCGTGTGATTAAGCATTTTTATACGTGTAAATTTTATCCCATAGTTTTATGGAATTAATTATTAAGTATTGAGATGATTTCACTTGGGATAAATCCCGCAAAATTAGTAGGAGAAAGAAAATGAAAAACGGCACAGTAAAATGGTTTAACGAGAAGAAAGGTTTTGGTTTCTTATCATGTGAAGATGGTAACGATTATTTTTGTCATCATTCAAACATTAGTGGTGATGGATTCAAAACACTTAACGAAGGCGAAAAGGTAACTTTTGACGTTGAAGAAAGCGATAAAGGTCCAAGAGCTATAAACGTTACAAGAGCTTAAATCAAAAAAAATCAAAACAAAAAAGCTCGATCTTGTGATCGAGCTTTTTTTTTGTCTAACTTAAGCCTAACTTAAAATTAAATCCATAACCCGGTTGTTCTGCTTCAGAGTATTTATATCTTGTCTGTAACCTATTAAATGTATTTTGCGTAGGTCTTACGTAAGATAGATCAATAAGAAATCGACGAAAACCTTTCTTATGAATATCATCTTTATATTGAAAAAGTGAAACTGGTAATTTTGGAATAACGATTGTAACACCATCACGAACTATTTTTCTAAAAGAATGATCTCTATCTTTAAAATGTGAATAGCCATCAGAATCTAATTTACCCATATCAACCGGCATTCTTGAATGGAATAACTCAGGACAAAAATAAAGAGGAACAATTCCATTTCTATCTTTACCAGCAACAAGATTTTCATAATCAAATTCATATGGGTAGATGTATAGAGCAACATTATCTTCCTTTAAGAATTGAATTGCAGCATCATTGAGTGTATACACATTTTCATTTACAGATGCCCTAATTCCAATTGGTAATAATAATTTTTGTGAAATATGACTGAGCATAAAATTATTAATACCTTGTCGTGAAAGATTCAAACAGAGATCACGATAATAAGTTACATCATCTTCAGGAATGAACTTTGGAAGCTCTACTATGAATTTGTGGATGTTCTTTCTCATAAATGGTGATCTTAGATCAAATTGGCGCCATTCACTTTTAGTTAAGTTCAAGATAAGTTGATCGAACTTATCCAGATACAATTTCCGTAACCAGCGTAATGAGTTGATCCGAATAAATAATTCGTCACGATGTAGTTGTTTCCCAGAACCAATTTTATTAAGGATATTTTGCTTCTTCTTTGTTGAAAGAGTAAGCTGTATCTTTTTACCGTTTAATTGGAATTTTGTACGGAATTTTTCGGTTGGTGCTCCAATTAGAAATACTTTGTCACCTTTCTTAAAACTTTCTTGTGTAAAATTCAGACTTGCAGTTCCACCACTCTCTACATCGGTAAATCCATACTCAGTTTTTAGCTTTATTGCCTTGCTATCCATTCCATTCTGAGGTTGAATACGAATTCGGTAGTTTTGTTTAAGCTTTTCGGAAGTTGTGAACGAAAATTCTGTTCTATTAGTTTTTGTAACTTCTCCAATATGAATACCAATGAATGAATTTTTTGTAATGGCATTCGATACATTTCCTCCTAAGAAATATGAAGTTTTCTCTCTTCCCATATCATACGAAAGAATTTGCTTAGCTTGTTCTATTTTATTTGGATCATCAATAACCATGCGGTATGCCTTTGCAACCCGATTAACATATTCAGCAGATTTCATACGTCCTTCAACTTTTAGTGATGATATTCCAATCTTCATCAGTTCCGGCACGATTTCGATCTGCTGGTTATCCTTCAAACTAAAGAAATAATTCTCATTTTCTTCGGATTTGAATATCCTTCTACAAGGTTGTCTGCATTGACCTCGATTTGCACTCATTCCACCTAAGAAGCTACTGAAAAGACACAAACCGGAAAAGGAATAACACAACGCTCCATGCGTAAATATTTCTAACTCGATCCTACTCTTCCGGCTGATTATTTTCAATTCTTCCAGTGTTATTTCTCTAGCCATGATCACACGTTCAAAGTTTTTCATCTTAGCGAATTCGGTTCCAATTGAGTTATGAAACGCCATTTGTGTGCTGGCGTGAAGTGTGATGCTAGGAAAGAATTTACGCACGAGATAATATACACCCCAATCCTGGATTATAATTGATGAAAGAGAAGTTTGGGAAACTTGGTAAAGAACATCAAGTAAAACTGGAAGCTCCGAATTCTTGATTAATGTATTAAGTGTTAGATATACTTTAATTCCATGCTTTTTTGATTCGGTTAAAATAGATTGTAACTGGTTAATCATGAAATTCTTTGCTCTGTTACGTGCATTGAAATGTCTAAGTCCTAAATAAACTGCATCAGCTCCACCTTCTATAGCGGCATAAAATGCCTCGGTATTTCCTACCGGCAGCAGTAGTTCAGGTTTTTTCATATTTTAATAATAAGAACAACAGATGTTGCACTGATACCTTTGCCCTCGCCGATAAATCCTATCCCTTCTTCAGTAGTTGCCTTAATGGAGATGTTGGAAATATCAGTTTGCATATCGGAGGCAAGATTCTCTCTCATTTGATGGATATAGCTTTGTAATTTTGGTTGCTGAGCACATATCGTTGTATCCAGATTTCCAATTTCATAACCTGAATCCTGCATTATTTCATAAATTTTTCTAAGTAATATTCTACTATCGATATCTTTGTACTTCTCATCTGCGTCAGGGAAAAGCACTCCGATATCACCTTTAGCAAGTGCACCTAAAATAGCATCAATAACCGCATGAATGAGAACATCTGCATCTGAGTGACCAAGTAATCCTTTTTCAAAGGGAATATTCACTCCCCCTAATATAAGTTTTCGATTTTCTACCAATTTATGAACATCATAGCCAAATCCAATTCTCATTATTAACACTCCATTTCCAACTAGTTATCCAACTTACTTTTAATCAACAGTTATTGATTTCGAAACATTCTTCGGCACATCAGGATGAACACCATGATCTTTGATACACAATCTATCCAGATATCCCATTTTTTTGATACTCATTTTCAATGCTAACAATTGAAGAACTATAGTAGAAGAGAAAGTTGTCATCAATGAATCACCTGTTCTGGGTAGAATAATATATCCCCAACCGTAATACCCTTCATCATGCGGATTCATATGGGCGTTTTCTAATAATTTATCATTCTCCTCTGCAATAATAAATGTATCACCACCACGAATCTTGTGAGTATTAATCTGTGAGATTGTTAAATTTACATCTCTTTCATCTGGTCCCGTTACATAAATAAGCGGGTAGTTCCGATAAGCATGTTCAAAGAAATCATAATCCTCAATGATCTCCTTGAAAAGTTTTAATGCTTTTTGTGAAAGATTGAAGGGATAAGATCTTGAGAAAACATAATTACTTATGGCAAGCGTGATCTTTCTTCGCTCATCATATGAGATATTTCTTTTTTCAGCAAATTCTTCCATCTCTTTAATGAGATTATTATAATGTTTTACAATTGCCTTAATATTTTTTATTCCAAAAACAGTATTCTTCCCTAATATTGTATTAGGACCGTGTTTAAACTCGGAAGCTTCTCCGCCTTCAGTGTGATTAAGTACAGTCTCCCGAATTTTAAGCGCACCTTCTTTGGCTACTCCGGTTATCTTAGTTGCCAGAATATGCATCGAAGGTTCCATATAAATTTTTCCAGCTACAAACTCAATTTGCTCTTTCGTTGTTTGGATGGTTTCCTGGATCAATTGCGGTATATTCTCAATTGAACTCCAACGGAAATCAACTATCTTCCTCAATTTGTGATATTCAGAGGAGCTTTTGTTCTCTATGTTGTTCAACTTCATCTCAGCAACTTTAACAGCGAGATAATAAAATAAAGTAATTTGATTTATGAAACTCTTTGTTGCTGGAACTGCAATCTCTGGACCACATGAGATGGGAATAGAAACATCACTTTTCTCCTGACCCAGGGTTGAATTCATATTATTCACCAAAACAACTTTCTTAATATCCAGATCAGAACGTTCAATATCATTAAAGATATCAACAAGATCTTTAGTTTCACCACTTTGTGATACTCCAATTATCACATCATTATTCTGAAGGCTTTTTGAATACTGACCTCTGAAATTTCCAGGTAGAATCGGAATGAGCTCGATGTTTGCAATTTCATTGAAGAATAGTGCTGCAACTAAAGTGGCATGATAAGAAGTTCCGCAGGCTATCGTATAGATATTGCGATTTTTTTTGTTTGTATTTTCAATAATGGTTAGAAAATGCATAACACTTTCATTAAATTCGTTAACGTCAATCATTTCAGAGATTGAATCCAGCGCTTTAGCTAGAAGAAGCCGTTTTTTATTAAATTCCGAATTCATTAATTCTAAAAATAAATTCATATCACTGGAGAAAAAGTATTTTTTCTTAAAATTCTCTTTTACCAATTCATTATAAATTGCAGTATAATTTTGTTTTACTTTATTATAAAAATCTTCAGCAATTTTAGATTCAGCAAAATTTGAGAATATTTTCTTCTGTTTCTCAAAATCATCAATTATAGTTATTTCTTTATGTAGTTTTTCCTTTTCAACGAGAATTTCTTCTTTCTTAAGCAGATCAAGCATTCTTCTGCCTGTATTAGAGCCTCCTTTAAAAAGTTTGATAAGTTTACCCGAGGATTCGGTTTCAGCATAGATCTCTTGTTCCATGAAATATTCAAATGATGGTAAAAGTTCTGTATCCTCCGCTCTTAATTTGGAACGGACAGCTACTTTTGAGATTGTGTCGCCAGGTTCATAACTGAGATCATCCTGCCCAGCACGTTTAACTTTGAGATGCTTGAATGCGAATATGCTGTAGTTATCATTTTGGAATTCGACACATTCACCTTCTCGAATGTTTATTAGCATTTTTGTGAATTTAAGGATTGCAGTAAGATCGGAGGAAGCTAATCCAAATTTATTATTATCTACTTCCCCTATACCGAAGTATAAACTACTTCCGGCTTTTATTGCGTAACTAGTTTCTGTAAAAGGATCTACAATAATCGCAGCATAGGAACCAACCATTTTTTTGGCTGCCTGAATAATACTTTTTCTCATACATTTCCGACGATATTTAGCTTTAGTTTGTTCCTCAGTTTTCAATTTTGCTAATTCATTATCAAAATAATGCTCAACAATATGAACAAGCATTTCTCCATCATTATCGGAAACAACATTATGCCCTTCTGAAAGTAAGAAATTCTTAAGTTCACGAGTATTCGTTATATTTCCATTATGAGCTCCATAAATAAATTTCTTGCACTTAACAACATGGGGTTGGGCATTTTTTTTGGTTACACTTCCAAAAGTTGCCCAGCGCACTTGCCCACAAAATATTTTTCCACTTTCTTTCTCAATCCCTAAAGTTTTTACTAAAGTGCTGGGTGCTCCGACATCTTTGAGTAATGTTACTTTCATTTTGTCTTTTTGGAAAACTGCGCCGGTTGAATCATAACCACGGTATTCAAGTGCCTTCAATAGAGTTGATGCATATTCTCCAAGCTTGATTGTTGTTTTGAACATACTTAAACCCAATACTCCACAACCAATTCCAAAAACAGGAATTTTAATTATTATTTTCAGATCTTGCAATCTGTTCATTTTCATTTATCTTCTCCTAATTATTTCTTAGACGGGATCAACATGATCTACCAGATTATATTTATCCTTCTTCCACTCAATTTTTACAAGTTTTTTTCTTGTCAATCCTGTTTATCTTGTCCAATTTATTTTTCTTCTTTGATAATGTTATTTACTAATATAAATTTAGCAATTTCTAAGTCGAATGGATCTGTGACCTTGAAATTATGCGAAGAACATTCCAAAGTATAAACAGTATGTCCAAAATATTCAAGTAAAGCTGCATCATCGGTGCAATATAAACCAGTATTTTTTGCTTCTTCATGGCACTGTTTAATTAATTTATATTGGAATACCTGTGGAGTAAATGCATTAACAAGATCTTCTCTTGGCATGGTTGTTAATACTTTATCTTGTTTGATCTTTTTAATTGTGTTTTTTACTTTACTAATAGGAATTACAGCTTTCTTCTGCTGTGCTTTTTTTATCAGATTAGAGATACACCTTCGTGAAATAAAAGGTCGGACACCATCGTGAATCAAGACAAGATCAGTATCTTTGGGACAGAGGGCAAGTGCATTGTAAACTGAGTCCTGACGCTGCTTTCCTCCTGCAATGATTGAGATGGCAAAATCTTTGTATTCTTTTTCAATAACTGTTTTATACGTTTCAATATCATCTTGAGGTAGAGTTATAAATATTTGGTTAATTTGAGGATGACCCGCAAATTTATCTATTGTCCAGAATAGAAGAGGGCGATTCATTATTTCAATGAACTGTTTCTTCTTAACATTCTCTATTCTTTGTCCGCTACCACCAGCGGTGATTATTGCGATGTTTTTCATATTATCTCCGATGACCAGAGAATAAGTTCAAATATGCAGGTCAAGAAAAAGTAAGAGAATAGAAAAACCCTGAAAGGGTCTCTTTCAGATTTCCTTCAGGCTTAACCTTTTTAAGGTTGATTTATCAGTATGATAATCTAATTGTTATGCTTGCTTATTTTTTAACATTAATATAAATGGTATTGATGCGATAGAAATGATAGCACAGAATTTATAAGTTATTATCAATCCAAAGCTATCACCTAAAAATCCGATCAATAATACCATAAGAGAACTAACTCCAAAACTTATTGTCATATAAATTCCATTCACAAAAGAAGGATGATCAGAATCGGTGTCCTGTACAAGTGCCAGCAAAACCGGACCGGAAGCAAAAAGAAAAAATCCCATCACAATAAGCAGCGGGATCATGAAACTACCATTTACAGAAATAAAGATCCACATTAAGATTGGATTGATTATTGAAGTGATAAGCAGCGTATTTTTTCTACCGAATTTGTCTGAGATGGGACCGGCAAAAAAGGTTCCGATCGCTCCTGAAAACTGTAATATTGCCAGTGATATTCCAGCCAGCCATAAACTGCTTCCCTGAGTGGTTAGAAAGGTAGGAAGATAGAGTGTAAGTGCTAATTTCATAGCTGCCCGAAAAATAGTGATTCCTGAAATTATTATAAAGAATGGAATGAGTTTTTTAAATGTTTCTCTTGCTCCAATCTCTTTTTTCTTTTTCTGGAAATCTTTATTAATGCTGACATTTCTTAATTTTATGTAAAGAATAATTGAGGCGACAATTCCTAATGGCATCACGCGCCATGATCCTTCCAAACCCCACCATGAAATTGCTGCTGTAATTAGAAGAGGTCCCAAGGTTCGTGCCATTTCTCCACCCAGCATGTAATAGCTCATTCCTTTACCTGTCTGATCTGCTGAAACATGTTTTATCATCACGGGTGATGGAACATGGAAAAGTGTATTACTGATCCCTGCAATAAACAATAAAATTAACAGAATGGGATAACTTGGAGCAGCACCCAATAAACTCATGGCGATTCCGGTAATTGCCGGTGTTACAATAATAAAATAACGCACACAAACACGATCTGCAATTAATCCAATAAATGGATTAAAAAGTGAAGGTAGTTTTCTAGCAACATCCAGAAGTCCTGCCATAGAAAGTGAAATACCCAGCTTTGAAATGAGGAGGGGAAGAAGCGGAGCTAAAAAAGCGGAATAGATATCGTGAGAGAGATGAGCAAAAGAGACCGTTAACACATTTCCAAACTGAAATTTCTTCTTGTTTTTCATTTAAATAATTCCTTGATAATCTTAACGACCTGGATTTTTCTTATTTACTTTTTTTTCACTCTTGAATCTATTCAAAAATTCTGTTTCATCTCCAAATTCAACAAAATCTCGTTGATGAGCAGGTTCTACAAAATCATCATCTTTCTCATGTTTTATAGCACACCAATATTCTTCCGTATCGCCTGTAATCTTAACCGCATAAGCTAATACACCGTTTGCATAACCACAATACGAACATCTTAGTTTATCAGGGAATGATAAATAATTCAGCTTATGCCTATCGATCTTTATATATTTTTTTCTATCTACAAGTGGTAATTTAAACAATCTGAAACATATCTGATGATAAATTTCCAAGGTAATATCAAAAATTATAAAAAAGATAAACATTCCCCAAATAAATGGTATAGTGAAAATGCTTGTGAACTCTCTTTCTGGATACTTCTTGAATTCCATAGTTTTCTCCAATTAATTTATATTCATTACGTCTCAATGTCAGAATAAATTTTCAGAATGAACGAGATTTTCTTTAAAATCCATAATTCTCGGAGATCAAAATCCTGTCAATAAGCCTATTATTCCCACGATTGCTCCAAAAACAAGATTAACTGCTTTCACGGAGATAAATCCTTTTTTAGATTCTGCCAGCAATGGAAGCATACCGTGTCCATCTTGTACAATCGAGCTTGCTAATAAAATGCTAAATGGGATTGTTCCCGCTGCAAACAAAGTAACGAAAACAAGGTGTGGTCCCGACTCGGGAATTATTCCGATCAAGAGTGCTACTGCTAAAACAATGAACATATTACTAGCTATCCAGCTATTTATATCAATAAACTGAAGTAGAAAATGAACTATGAGTAATGTCCCCAAAGTCCATAGTAAAATCTTTGGAATATGAACTTTGACAATATGTTCCCAGAGATGTTCTTCCAGAAAGTGTTCAGGGACGGTTATCACGATAAGTAATGCAAAAAGGGATGTAAATATTATAGTTATTCTTACCCAGTTCCAATTTTGCGGTCCAATCTCACCGGAAATAGTTCCCAATAAGAAGATAGCAATAATGATAATAATCAATATTCGGGGTGCAGATGTTTTCTTAAAATTAGAAAAAAGATGTTTATGCGGGAAACAATCGCATTTTTCTTCTTCGTGTAGTGGAAATTTATTATGGGAAAATTTTGTTTCAAAATATTTCTTTGAGTCAAGTTTATCAGTGATAAATCCGGCAATAATTCCAATTACAAACATAATAGCTATGAGTAGTATTGCTTTTTGCGGGAACATTGCCAACATCACAAAAGCTTCATCTCCGCTGGTTGTTATCATAGCAGTTACTACAGCTCCGAAAGAAATAATGCGATGAGAGAATAAAGCTACAGCGGTAAAAGCACCCAGGCATCCGGGTATAGCTCCCAAAATAGCAGCAATAAAATACTGTTTCCACCTACTTTCAGTAAGATTATTATGCCACAATCCTTTTGTCTGAACATTGATATACTCAATGATGAGCATCATAACAAACACAAAACCTGTGATCATTAATGCATGCTTTAGAACTTCAATTAATATTATCATTTTTGCATAACCTCACAATTTGCAACTAACAAAACCTAACAAAGAAAAGTTCTTTGTTGTTAGTTACTTATTTTTTTTCATTCCTTTTAAAATTATATCATTTTCTTTTACACCAATATTATTGGCAATAACCTGACATTTCGCTTTCAATAGAAAAAAGATGGATCTGTCTATGCCTGATAATCCTTCATAATTTCCCTGCCCTTTACTGATGATCATATCAGCATTTTTGAAGATTTCTAAAAATTCATTATTACAATAATCGAGAACTGTACCGGGAGCTATTGTGCCGGAAGAAATGACTTTTGCGATTTTATCAATTCCAATCCGCTTGGCTTCTTTGAATGTAACATCGTTTATTACCGGGATCTCCCGAACTACAAAAATAACCGGTTTACCGAGTTCTTCGATCAGAATTTTATCTAAAACTGCTTCTCCCGAATTATCTCCGATGTAGAGAATTTCTTTTGCCTTATTCAATTCCTGCTTAAATAATTTGTAATCAAAAACAGCGAATTCTTGATGTAATATCTTTTCAATATCTTCTACAAGATTGAATTCTTTATTCACTCCGAGATCGAT
>DAOUTP010000113.1 GCA_030626645.1 Candidatus Cloacimonadota bacterium | reverse complement strand
CTGATCTCTTTATTGGTCAATGTTAACAATTCATATTGCTGTGCATTCTTAATAGCTGTAGATATCTGGGTCAGCATTAATTTCATAAAATTGGGATTTACTTCCATTTCGCTTTTTTCAGCGTTAAGATTATCCAGATAAAGTAAACCATAAATATTTCCATCAACAATTAGAGGAGCACAATAGATCGATAAGATATCCGCACTAAGATCAGTATTATTACTAAAGATATTTTCTTCCTTCGCGTTTGCAATATATATGGGTTGTTTTATTCTTTGAACTTCACTTAAAATGCTTTTACTGATATATACATAATTATTCAAGATGTGTTTTGAATCATCCATTGCTACTTTATAAGTATAATTTTCATATAGGTCCTTTTTGATGAGAAATCCACGTGTACTACTTGTGAAATCCAACGTAAATGCCACAACCTCCTGCTCCAATTTATCCAAATTGAGTATAGCAAAGAATTTTCTAGTAGTATCAATTAATTTAGACATCGATTCCATATCTTTGTTTAAAGTAGCAAATTCATCTATACGGATTAGAATGGAAGTTAAATGTAATCTAAGATTCCTAACAATCTCAATTTCCTTTTGTTGATAGGTAAGTTCACCCTTATCTGCCAGTACTAAACATCCAACTTCAGCAGTCTTGATCTTTAATGGAATAAATAAGATATGAGCTTTATTTATCTTCCTGGAGATCACTTGATTTCTAGTTAGGGATTCTTGAATGTGTATTAACATTTTATCTGAATAGAGGTATTCAGTATCTACATTGAGTTTTAAGAAAGGTTCTTTACTTTTCTCAATTTCATTTTTCAATATTATCGCATAATAATCTGGTGCGAACAATTTTAATATTGTCCTATTGATGAAGAATTTCATTCGAGATGTATCTCTTAATTTCAAAATATCATACAATTCATCCTGCCATTTTTCTGTTGATTCCGTAAAACGAGGTTGAATTTTTACAGTCTTTAACCCTGTATAGTTCATTAAGTAGTACTTAGTTTTTCTATAATATAATTCCTTATCATGTTTGGGAAGTCTTACTACAGCTTCTTCAATTGATTGTTGGTATCTATCAAAGAACAATTTGGCTTTACGTTTCATATTTAAGTAAGCATATATCTGAAGGATAAGTCCATATACTTCTGTTTCCAATAAAAAGAGCTGATTCTCTTTTAAATACCCTATCAATTTTATAAGATTACGTAATAAAATCCTTAAATTCATGTTCCCATCGAGGAGTTGAATTTTTATTTTCTTAATCTTCAGAACAGTTTCCCAGTATCTGAAGTTATTTTTTTCACAAAGTTCTTCAGCTTTCTGACAAGCTGATATTGCTTTTGCTGTTTGTCCCAAGCCTGCATAACATTCAGAAAGACGAATACTATTGATCGTTTGAGCATAATCACTTTTATTCTGCTTTGAGTAGGTAAATGCTTTATCAATTATTTCAAGTCCAGCCGTATAATCTGTTTTACTTATCTTAAGAAAACCAAGCATTTGATAATAAAATTCATGCTCATGACTTTCAAAGAACAAGTCTTCAGATTTTTTTAACATTTGTTCTATCATCTCATAATCGCCAATCTCATACAAATAATAGAAAAATGTTTTTGTTAATGGTGTAATCTTATATATTTCTCCATTTATCAGATTTGGAACATGCTCTTTAATAAACTTATAATAATAATTGAAATTCTTAATCTTACTTTTTGCTATTGCCAGGTTATTAATGATAGATTTGTAGAATGGTTTTGTTTCCAGTTCTTTAGAAGAAACGTATGCTTTATTTAAGAAATTCTCTGCAATAGTAAAATTACCAAGTTTAATATGTGCTTCACCTTGATTAAGTAGAACCAGTACACCATAACGTTTTGAGCCGATCTGTTCAGAGATGTTTTTTGCTTTCTTAAAGTTCTTAAAAGCTTTATTTGTATCACCTTTTGTTAAAGCAACATCTCCAATATTATTATAAACTGCAACAAGTTGACGTTTATAGCTTATTCTCTCCCAGATCTTTCTAGCTGTCTCAAAGTTTTTATCAGCTTCATCTAAAAGTCTTTCATTTCTATAAAGAACACCTAGCGCATTATGAAGTCTTCCTAACCTGATAAAATAGTTGGGATTGTTTTGAGTTTTAATATTTTGCAAATAATCCTCAATAATATTTATACCTTCATCCAAACTGCCACTAAAACCATAGTAAAGTCCTTTATGAGTAATATAACAAATTTCTTTTTCCTCAGGAAGTGTATATCCATCTAATTCTTTAATATATTCACCCATCTCCTCAATCTTATTTAAAGAAAGCAAAGTACGACACAAATTGATGAGAATTTCTACTCTCAAACTACCGGTAATAGCCTTTTTCAATGCTCTCTCAAATCTCTTTTTAGAAAGTGATAATTTTTCTATTACGAAGTAGAACATACCCATGATCATATGCTTCTCAGGGATATCGGGCATTTTTAATACAATGCGTTTTAGATTTTCAGAAATTTGTTTAATTGTTGCCCATTCCGATTTCTCTATTAAGAGTTTGAGGTCTAAATGCAGATCACTTTCCTTAATTTTTAATTCCGGTGAAAAATCGAGGATTATAACTTTTGCAATTTGTTCAAAAGCAATTTCATGCTGTCCCCTTCCTGTGAATAATTCTACAGAAAGCAGTAAATATTTACGAACAGCTTCATAATCATTAACGAATTTAGCATGTTCAATAACACCATTGAGGAAAGGAAAAAGTGTAATTTGTTTATTTTTGAAATATTTGAGTACTTTATTTGAAATAGTCTTCTTTGTTCTATCAGAAAGTTCTTTATAAAAATGCTCTTTAGCTTCCTTAAAAGTAAAATAATAATATTCATCCTCTTTCTTAAGAAGCTCATTGTTAATTCCATCTGAGAGAAAAAAGAACAGAGTTTTATCATCTATCTCTAAAATTGATTTTATTAATTTACTTGATAGAGGAGTTTCAATACATGCCAATTTTCCAAGATATTGATAGCTTGATTTTGAGAGATGATCAACTCTTAATTTTATGGCATCTAAAATATCCTTTGGTAATTCATAGCTATTTAGATCATATTCAAAATTGAACTTATTAGAATCCCATATCAGTCTTTTATCGGTGAGATCAAGCAGGATCTGCTCAATGAACATTGGGTTCCCATTTGAACGCAACCATATTGCTTTAACAAAATCAGCAGGTGGTTTAACCATTAATAATCTGGATATATATAATTCAGTTTGTTCGTAAGTAAGGGCATCTATCGTCATTTGAACAGGATGCATTAATCCAGCTAATTTACGGGGATCATTAATACTAAGAATTATGAGGATCGGACGTCTTGTTACCTCTTTGGAGATATAGTTTAGGAAGCTAAATACGTCCTTGTCTAGATATTCCGCTTGCCGGATTATATAGATAAGCGGCTTTTCTTCTGAAAGGTGATAAATATAACTTGATGCTGTTTTAAAATCCAGTTCAAGATCTTCTTTGTTTTGTTTCAACTCCATTGTTGATCTCTCAGAATCAAGTAAGTATTCACTTAAAGTAGTTGATATCTTTGAAAGGTCAGATGCTAATTTTTTATTATTCTTAGCTGCATAATAAAATTCTTTGATCAGAGCAAAGAATGGATCTTTATTGGAAGGGCTACATTTGTAATCAAAAATATGATATTTATCCGTTAGTATATGGTAACGGAAAAGCGTAAGTACATTACTTTTTCCCAAGCCTTTGCCTGCAGAAAGAGAGATGATCTTTCCATTGTCTTTACTAATTATAGGAATATAATCAAGTAATCTATGAGAATAATCTTCACGAACAATATAATCACTGAATTGAATATTATTAACAATTGATATCTTTCTGGAGAAGGGGTATTTTTTTGGTTGGATCAGGTTGATCTGTTGAATAATACTCTCAGCATCTTTAAATCTATCTTTTGGATCTTTTTCTAATAATTTTAAGATTATTTTCTCCATTTCGTCTGGGATATCCGGATTTAACTCAGTTGGGAACTTAGGGAATAAATTGAATTCATCACCAGCTAGAATTGTAGTAAGCTGTTCAATCGTATACGGTAAAGTTCCTGTAGTGATCTGATATAACATGACACCAAGCGAATAAAAATCACTTTGAGTAACAACTTCGTTCCCCATAAAAATTTCCGGAGCCACATAAGGCAAAATATTACCAATTCTCTGGTTAGTTCTTTCAATGTCTATCTTCGTAAAGCCATAATCCATTAATTTCAGGACTGGTTGATTCTTTTTGATCTTATATACTACATTATTCGGTTTAAGGTCTCTATGTATAATATTCTGGCTATGCAACGCACTTAAAGCATAACAGATCTGAACAATAATATCATAAAATAATTCTTCATTAGATTTCCGGTATCTGAAATTGGAAAGTGTTTTCCCTTCATAATACTCACTTAGATAATATATATGATTCCCAAAAGTGCCAAAGTCTTCCACCTGTATTAAATTGGGATGGTGCAATTTGGTAATATGATGCATGTTCTCAGCAGAGAATTTTTCATAAAGGCTATCTGCATCAAGCATTTGGAATAACTTAAGTACATATTTTTTCTGTGTTCTCAGATCATTTACTTTATATACAGTTGCCCAAATTCCGGCACCTAATTTTTTCTCTACTTTATAACGCGAGTCAATTATCATTATTCACTCCTTCCTGCATTCCTTTATTAATTAGTCCATATTCGTTGTCAAGAAAGTGATTTATGGAAATTAAAATATATTTATTTATTATTAATATTATTATAATTTAAAAATCAGATAACAAAAAAGGCGATGCCGCTGCATCGCCTTAAGATCATCATGTTAAGATCATTTCATTTTTGCTATTATTTTTGAAACAATACTCTGGAATTCCTTTGCAGAAGCCTGTGTTTCATGATCTGTAAGAAAAGCTTTTCCAGAATCTCCGGATTTCACAATATCAACATCAATAGGAATACTTCCTAACACATCTATGTTAAAATCACTTGCAGCTTTCTCAATTCCAAGACCAGCAAAAATATCTGTTATTTCACCGCAATGAGGACAAACAAATGTGCTCATATTCTCAATAATTCCTAAAACGGGAACATCCATTTTTTGAGAAAACTTTATAGTTTTTCTGGCATCTAATAATGCGATATCCTGCGGAGTTGAAACGATAAGAGAACCATCTACTTTTTTTAATGTTTGAACAACACTTAATGGTTCATCTCCGGTTCCCGGAGGGGAATCCACAATCAAGTAATCAAGTTCCGGCCATTGAATATCCTGCATGAATTGCTTTATTACAGTTATCTTTATTGGACCCCGCCAAATAATCGGATCGTCCGGATTCTCTACTAATGTTGCAATAGTAAGTGCATAAAGGTTATCTGTGACTTTTATAGGTTCTGGGAATTCCCCTTTTGCTTTCATTTGGAGTTTTTCACCTTCTATTCCCAGCATTTTTGCTATTGAAGGACCATGAATATCAACATCAAGGATTCCTACTTTATAACCCTTCATAGCTAGCCCGTAGGCAACATTAACAGCTACAGTGCTTTTACCAACTCCACCTTTACCACTTATAACAATTAACTTATGTTTGATCCTATCTAAATTTGCATCAATCCGCATATCTTCTTTTGTTTTTTCTGGTTTTTTAAAATCAACAGGTTCCATTTTTCCTCCATTTACTACCCGTGTATTTATTATTTTTATTAACTTTAATTTAACTAATCTTTGACTAATGGCAAATAAAAGTTTTAGTAATTACTGTCTATGAAATTGTTAACTCTTTGTTTCGTGAACCTAAATTGAAAAAGGCAAGAAATTCATTGACTAATTGAACAGTTCTGAAATTGAAAAAGCAAATCAAAATGGAGAAGAAAAAATTATGAAAGCTGTTATTCTGGCTGCAGGAATGGGGAAAAGATTACAGGAAGTATCAGGCGGTCTTCCTAAAAGTATGATCAAGATCGGAAAAAGTTCAATAATTCATCATCAAATTGAAAATTGCATGGATGTTGGGATCAACGATTTTGTAATTGTTTTAGGATTTAAAATGGAACAATTAAAAGCTCATATTCTGGAAAAAGTAAAAAATGAACAAGTTACTTTTATTGAAAATCCAATTTATGATACAACAAATACACTTTATTCTTTATGGCTAACCAGAGATCACTTAGATGATGATTTTATCTATTTTAATGCTGATGTTCTTTTTCAAAGTGGACTTCTCAG
>DAOUTP010000378.1 GCA_030626645.1 Candidatus Cloacimonadota bacterium | reverse complement strand
TTGCAACTTATTGTTACACGCCAAGCATCTTGAAAACAACATTTCGTTATTCAATTCAATTAAATGTAACATCTCCTGCAATTGTTTATCATATTTTACTGACCTGATCAATATTCTATTAAAATCCTCTTTTCTTTTGGCGATTTTATTACTTCTTGTTAAGAGAACTCTTCGTTCTTTAGAGCAAAGGGATATTTTTTTTTCTATACTAATACTTTTATAAACTACACAATCATATCCCAGCATGCGAAGCCATTTTGCCAGCTTACCCAAATTTTCATCTAGAAGGAATTTTTTTCTGTTTTCTGCCATAAATATTAAAATCTACCTACTTCAAAAAATGTTTTAACTTCAGGTATATCTGTTTGTTTTGCTTCCTCTAAAGTTCCATTAAACAGCAATCGCCCATTATCGATAAAAATAATTCTATCTGCAATACGGTGAATGCTGGCAAGTTCATGTGTTACAATTACAATCGTCATATTAAGAAGATTTTTTAATTTCAGTATAAGCTCATCAAGAGATGCACTTGTCAGGGGATCAAGTCCTGCAGAGGGCTCATCACAGATCAAGATATCCGGATCAAGTGCAATTGCTCTGGCTAGAGCAGCTCTTTTTTTCATTCCACCCGAAAGTTCTGCCGGAACCATATATGTAGCATGACTGAGATTAACCAGATCCAGTTTTACTTTTATCATTTTTTCTATAACATTTTTAGAAAGCTTAGTATGCTGCTCTAAAGGGATTGCAACATTGTCAAAGATACTGAGTGAATTTAGTAGTGCTCCATTCTGAAACAGCATTCCGATTCTACTGAGGATATCATCAAATTCCTGTTCATCCATATTAGTTACTTCTTTATTAAAGATCTTCACCGATCCTGCAAATGGCTGATAGAGTTTAAGTATATTCTTAATAAGAGTAGTTTTTCCACATCCACTGCCTCCCAGAATTACAGTTACTTCCTGAGGATAGATATCCAAAGAGATATCTTCCAATATGGTCTCTTCACCATATTTTGCAACGAGATTATTAACCGATATTATTGGTTTTTTCATATATTAAAATAGAAGATCAAACTATTGATCGCATCCAGTATAATTATCCAGAAGATCGAAGCAACAACTGCTTGTGTTGTAACTTTCCCAACACCTTCTGCGCCGCCTTTCACATTAAAACCATAGTAACTTCCAATTATTACTATGACCCATGCAAAAAAGTAACTCTTACCCAATCCGATAATAGCATCTCTTATAGTAACGACTTCGATCACTCGATTGATAAAAACAGTTGCACTCAGATCAAGATATGTTACAGCTACGATCAATCCGCCAAATATTCCGATCAAGGTTGAAGCTGTAACTAAAAGCGGGATACAGATCGTGATGGCGTGGAATTTGGGAACGACCACATATCTTATTGGATTTATCGCCATCATTTTGAGCGCATCGATCTCTTCTGTAACCTGCATTGTAGCTATCTCTGAAGCAATTGATGAACCACTTCTACCTGCCAGGATTATTGCCGTGAGAATTGGACCCATTTCCGTGACCATCGATATTCCCATGAGATCTGCAACAAATATATTTGCCCCGAACTGCCGCAATTGTGCAGCAGATTGCAAAGCCAGTATTAAACCAAGTATCAATGAAAGTAATGTGATTATTCCAAGCGCATCCACTCCGATGAACAGAGCTTGTTGAATTACTGATCCTTTGCGTTGTCCCTTTTTATTGAAAATACCTACAAATGACCA
>DAOUTP010000085.1 GCA_030626645.1 Candidatus Cloacimonadota bacterium | reverse complement strand
TACAATGGTAAGGAACTCGGTCGTATTGATTTAAAAGTTATGGGTGACCATAATATTCTTAATTCGCTACTGGCTGTTGCAACAGGGCTTGAATTGGATATTCCATTCAAATCGATTCAAAAAGGATTAGCTGATTACAATGGTGTTTTCCGCAGATTTGAATATAAAGGTGAAAAGGATGGAATCAGTTTATATGATGATTACGCACATCATCCTACCGAAATTGAAGCAACTCTAAAAGGTGTGAAAGACAGCAGTTCAAGCCGGATCGTGGTTGTCTTCCAACCTCACCTTTACTCACGAACACAGGATTTTTATGAAGATTTCGGACGCTCCTTTTTTCAATCTGATGTACTTCTCGTCACTCCAATATTTCCAGCCAGAGAAAAACCGATATCAGGCGTTACTGGAAAACTAATTTCCGATGCAGCAATTCAATCGGGTCATAAAAATGTTCATTATATCGAATCAAATGATGAAATTATAAATAAAATAGAAGAAGTAACTAAACCCGGAGATATTCTCATCACAATGGGTGCCGGAAGTATTTACAAATTCGGTGAGAATTTCTTAAATGAAAAATTAATTTGAGTTAAAAGGAAAAAATGTTTGACAGTAAAATGCTAACTTCGTTTGTTATAAAGAGTTCCTTAAGTAAATATTCCAACATGAAGATCGGTGGTAACGCCACTTATCTTCTTGCACCACAGAACGTTAGTGATCTGTCTTCAATAATTCTGAAAGCAAAGGCACAAAAATTGAAGATACTTCCTGTTGGTGGTGGTTCTAATATCCTTTTTGGAAATGTTGGAAATAGAGTGATTATTCTGGATGCTTATCTTCCTGAAATTTTTCAGGTAGATAATAAAATTGTTACGGTATCTTCCAATATAAAGATCAGCTCAATTATTGATAAAGCCATGCAATACGGATTAGGTGGCTTGGAATTTATTTCCGGTATCCCTGCACATATTGGTGGAGCAATTCATATGAACGCCGGGGCTTTTGAAAAATGTATCTTTGATTATCTTTATTGGGTTGAATATGTTGATCTTGAAGGAAACGTTATAAAAATCGATCGGAAAGATCTTGAATTCGGATACAGAACTACATCAATAGAAGGTTTTATCGTGAAAGCAGCTTTTAAAATGGATAAGAAAACTAAAAAGAAAATATTAGCTGACAAGGAAGATATTATTTCCAAAAGATTTGAGCGACACCCTTACGATTACCCCAGTTTAGGCAGTACATTCAAGAATCCTAAAGGTAAATTTGCCGGACAACTAATTGAAGAATGCGGTTTGAAGGGATTGCAGATCGGTGATGCACAGATCAGTGAAAAACATGCAAATTTCATTATTAATATTGGAAATGCTACGTTTAATGATGTAGCTGAATTAATAAGAATTGTTCAAGAAACTGTGAAAGCGCAAAAAGGTATCGAGCTTGAATTGGAGATAAAGGTAATAAACTAATGAAGAAAAAACGATCCGGATCAAGTAGATATTTCTTCTTCTTTCTTGCTTGTGTAGTTCTGATCTACGGCGCTTACATAGGGATAAACAGCCTGTTTACAAAACTTGATCTATTTAAGGTAAAATCCATTGAAATCAGTGGAAACGAAAATCTGGAAACAAATTTTCTAAAAAATATCTGTAATGATTTCATCAATTTGAATTTATATTCGATCTCTAAAAAGGACGTACTAAAAAAATATGAGAACATAGTAAGGATCGATGGCATTAAAGTCTCCAGAATATTCCCAAATAAATTAAAAATTGAAATAAGTGAAAAAAAGGGAGAGTTTTTTTTGCGAACAGAAAGCGGAACTACCTTTCCTATCGATAAATATAGAGTCGTTCTGGATAATGTGAATTTTTATGAGAATGAGGTTCTACCGGTAATCGGAACTAAAATTCCCGATTCTGAAGTTATTATTGGTAAAAAAATAGAGAATGTTCTAATTGAAGAAATTTTTTCTTTAAAAATGAAATTTTCAAGTGTGAATCCGGATTTCATTAATAGTATTTCCGAGTTTTACTTAAAAGATGAAAATCTAATATTAGTGAATGCCAATATCGGGTACAGGATAGTATTGGGAAATAATGAGATCGAAGAAAAACTTAAGAGACTTATATTCATGGAACAGAATCGTACTTTTGAAAAAGGCACAACGATAGATCTGAGATTCAAAGATCAGCTTGTGATCAGATCGGAGGGAATATGAAGATTGGTCAGGTGATTACGGCAATAGATATTGGCACAACCAAGATCTGTGTTATTATCGCACATATAAACGAAGAAAATAAATTAGAAGTTAAAGGTATAGGTACAAGTAAATCTGATGGTATGGTCAATGGTATTGTTGTTGATATCATGAAAGCTTCAAAATCTATGAGCGATGCAATTAATGAAGCTGAAGAGATGGCAACCTTCAAAGCTAAGAATATTTATGTTGGAATTGCCGGCGAGCATATCAAAAGCCAGAATACAATTGGAAGAATATCATTAACATCCGGTACTCATCCTTGTGATATAGACCAACAGCATGTAGAGAACGTTATTTCAAATTCAAAAAATAATGTTAAGATACAGCAGGGAAATGAAAGACTTGAAATTATTCATGCTATCCCGCAATATTATAAGATCGATGATCAGGATGGTATAATGAATCCTGTGAATATGAGTGGATTCAATCTTTCTGCTCATGTCCATATTGTCATGGCAGACATCAATGCTCTTAGGAATATCAATAAGTGTATTGAGATTGCCGGATACAAAGTTTTAAAAAGCTATTTGGAGCCAATCTGCTCTTCGCATGCTGTTCTGGATGCTGTAGAAAAAGAACTTGGTTCCATTATTATTGATATTGGTGGTGGAACAACCGATATCGCAGTATTCTACAAAGATAGCATAAGATTCAGCGCAGTTCTTCCAATTGGCGGCAAAAACATTACTCACGATCTTTCTGTCGGATTGCATACTTCACCAAAAAATGCAGAAAAGCTCAAGATAGAATTGGGTAATTCGCTTTCAGGAAAAATCCCTGAAGATAAATTGATCGAGATCGAGGGAATTGGTGGACGAGAATCAAAAAAGAAGAAATTGAAATATATGACAGAGATCATAGAAGCCAGAATGCGAGAGATATTTGAAGGTGCTTACAAGATACTTAATGAGAATCATGACCTGAATCTAATAACCGCCGGACTTGTTCTTACAGGTGGAGCTTCACTTCTTAGAGAAAGTTCCACACTCGCAGATCAGATATTCAATATGCCTACTAAGATCGGTTATCCAAATTTATCTGATCTAGCCGGTCCTACTGATAGGTTAGAAAACCCAAAATATGCTACAAGTGTGGGAATCCTTTATCATGTTTATAATGAACTTCAAAGCAGAGAAGAGAAAATTAGCAGTATAAAGATAGGTAATTCATTTGCCACTTTCTGGCAGAAAATAAAAGTGATGTTCAAAGATTATTTTTAGAGATGTAAATTAGATAAATTTTCGGAGGTTATATGTTGGAATTAGATCTGAATCATGATGAAGTACCTTTTGGTACACATATAAAGATCATTGGCGTTGGTGGAGCAGGTGGAAATGCTATCGGCACAATGATCGAATATAGCTTAAATGGTTTAGAATTTGCTGTAGCAAATACCAATATCAAAGATTTGAAAAAATCAAAAGCAAAAATCAAATTACAGCTTGGAAGAGAATTGACAAAAGGACTTGGTGCTGGTGCAAATCCGGATGTTGGTCGTAAAGCAGCCGAAGAATCTCGCGAAGATATAAAAAATTTGTTAAAAGATACAGATCTCCTTTTCATTGCGGCAGGAATGGGTGGTGGAACAGGAACTGGTGCTACACCTGTAATTGCATCCCTTGCCCGCGAGATGGGCATCCTTACGATTGGTATTGTAAGCAGACCTTTTAGAAGCGAGGGTAAGAAGCGTACGATACATGCTGAGAATGGCATTAAAAAGCTACGTGAAAATGTTGATACACTTATCGTGGTTCCAAATGAAAAACTCAATGAGATTTATCCTGATATGACAGTAATCGAAGCATTTAAAAATGCTGATAATGTACTTTACGAAGCTGCAAAAGCAATCTCTGATATCATTCATTTCAGCGGTTATATGAATGTCGATTTTGCGGATGTTCAGACTGTAATGAAAAATCGTGGTCTTGCCATGATGGGTTCCGGATTGGGAGATGGCGATCAAAGAGCTGTAGATGCAGCTCAGAAAGCGATGAATAATCCTCTGCTCTCGGATATTCCAATTGAAAATGCCAAAGGTGTTCTTATTAATATAACTGCCGGTAAAGATTTTAAGATGGATGAGTTTGAGCTTATTACAAATGAAATCGTCAAACAAACCGGTGATGAAGGGGATATCATTACAGGAATTATTATTGATGCTGCTATGGAAGGAAAGATCAAAGTAACTCTGATCACAACCGGACTTGATACTCCTAATACAACTGTTTATGAACGTGAAACTATAATCTATGATAAGGAAGATAAATCGGAAGATATTGGAAGTACGTTACAAAGAATAAGAAATTCCGATTCTTTAAATTTGAATAAAAGAACTGAAGAAAAAGCAAGTGTATTCCCGGATAAACAAATGGAAATACCGGCTTTCTTAAGAAAATTCTCAAATTAATATGATGGAAGCGACCTGATTGTGCAGGAAATAATACTTCAATTTTTAATTCTCTCTTTCTCGATCTATGCTGTTGGACGGCTTACAGGACTTTTTGTAATAGATAATTTTTTTGCAGCTATCATTGCTGCATTTGTGTTGGCTCTTGTTAATGTAACTATTCAACCGGTTCTTGTGTTCATCTCTTTCCCTATCACATTTATTACTTTTGGTTTGTTTACATTCTTTGTAAATGGATTCTGCCTGCTTATTGTGGCTAAACTGGTGCCTAAGTTTAAATTAAGAGGTTGCTTCACAGCTGCTATTGCAGCTTTGTTAATTTCACTTGTTAATTCCTTACTAACAAAACTAATATTCTAATGATTTTGGAGACTAAATGACATATTTAGAAATTTATAATTTATTAAAAAGTAAATTCAATTTAACGGATGACAAAATAGATATTCCTGAACTGGGAATACGGGTAATAAATATCCCATTTGAATCATTCAATCATAAACTCCTGCCGGGTGAAAAATCTTATCAATGTAATGAGCATAATATCAAATTTAACACTACTTACGATCTTTCGAGCAAATTTGATGCACCTCATCTCAATGAAATTATTGAAATCCCGGATTCCAAAATTAAGGAAAACGTTAATTTTAATTATAGTATTCTAACTCCTATTGAGGTTAAAAAATCTAAAAAGACAGGAAAAGATCGCATCAAAAAGGTTAAAACTACAGGTTCAATAATTCTACTTCATGGGCTTAACGAGAAAGATTGGAATAAATATCTACCCTGGGCTTACAAATTAATAGAGCAAACGGGTAAGCAAGTAGTGCTCTTCCCTATCGCTTTTCATATGAATAGAACCCCAGCCCGATGGATAGATCCTAGATACTTGAGAACAGCAAATAAAGAGAGGAAAGAGATCTTTCCAAAAGTTGCAAATTCATCCTTTGCCAATATTGCCCTAAGTGCAAGATTACAATTTCATCCACAAAGATTTTTGTGGTCAGGCCTTCAATCATATTGCGATATTTTGCAGCTAATTCAGGAAATCAGATCAGGGCTGCATTCACATATAAAGAAAAATGTATCTATCGATTTCTTTGCCTATTCAATCGGATCTTTTCTGGCAAACATTCTCTTAATGACAAACTCTTATGACTATCTTTCAAAATCTAAATTATTCCATTTTTGCGGTGGACCTACATTGAATAGAATGAATGCAGCATCAAAATATATTCTTGATAGTGAAGCTAATATTTCTGTTTACTCCTTCTATATAGAACGATTGGAGGAAGAACTAAAAAAAGATGAAAGATTGAAACACTATTTCAGTGATCTCCACCCTGTTGGTAAATATTTTAGGAGTATGCTGGAATTTCATAAAATGCAGAATTTCAGGGAAAAAAGATTTAAAGAACTTAGCAAGCAGATCTCTGCGATCGCTCTTAAAAAGGATTATGTTGTTCCTCCTTCGGAAGTATTGAATACACTTAAGGGCTCAGATAGCAAGATTCCAACCAAAGTAAAGGTTATGGATTTTAATTACAATTACGATCACGTTATTCCATTCCCACCTACAAAGAAACTTGAGAAAGAAGTGGATAAAAGTTTCAATCGCGTATTCCGATTTGCTGCTAAACATTTGAAATAACACGGAGTTTTAATGAAAAAGACTTTTGTTATTATTATGTTCATTGTTTGTGTTAATGCATATCCATTCAATTTTTTTGAATTATTTGATGCTAGTTCATTCCATTACAAATTAGATTCTTTTATGGGAACTGACTACTATCCATATCAAGATGATAAGATAAATAGTTATCTGGAAAAAAATATATTTACAGCAGGTTGGAACTTTAAAATTCAAGAAAATGTAAATATCTGGTTCGACCTGACCTACAGGAAGAGATTGTTTGAAGAACAACTTGAACTTGAAAGCACAGGAATCGTATATCATAAAAATAATTGGGATTTCATTTATAAATATGACCAGCTTGAAATCGGTAACCGATCAGAAATATTTAACAAAAACTTGTACTCCACTTACTACGATAAACCGGTTGTTGAAGATTACAAATTCCGAGGCTTAGAATCTATCCATTATATCGGGAACTTCAATTTATCCGGGATGTTGGGAGGGAATTCCTTTAACAGCGCAATTGGCAAATTCTCTCTTGGATATTCTAATGAAGATCATGATGTTGACCTATATTACCTTTATTGCAAACGTGATAGGATATTTACATACCCAATGCACGCTGTTGGATTTGAAATGATCTCTGAAATAAGTTTATTAAAAATTTACAATTCATTAGTTTATGAGAACTTGATATCTAATCTTACCAGCAGACCGTCGCATGAGAGATTTGTAAACCTATCTGAAATAATTTTGCGACCACATACAAAGGTTAATTTTGGAACTAATTTCCTCTATTTTATCTATGATTGGGAAACAGATGAGGAATGGCAATCAACTACTTTTATTGAATTTCTCTTAAAAGAAACTACAAGCACGATCTTATATAAGTATTGGAATGCCGAGATGGGTTTTGATCGGGAGATCAACATGATCAATTCATATAAGATATTACCGTATTGGTCGGTTGCTGCAAACTTAAGTTACTTTAATCCCTCTATTGGAGAAGATTATTATATCATTGGATTCCAAACAAAAATCGAATATGAAATGGATTAGTTTATTAATCGCATTGTTGCTG
>DAOUTP010000086.1 GCA_030626645.1 Candidatus Cloacimonadota bacterium | reverse complement strand
GGTACACTATCAAAGGTTTTCTCTAATAATTTGAAAACCTTTTCAGGGTTTTTTTTATCAAGATCATAATAATAGAATAGTGCAGCTGCTCTAACACCATAAATCCTGTGTTTAAGCATGGGCTTTATGATTTTTTTCATCTTGGCTTTATTATTGTAATCAGTTAAACTCTTTCCTAGATATTCACGAATAAAATAATTCGGTGTTTTAGATACATTAATGAGTTTCTTCTGAGCTTTTTCTAATTCGTTTTTATCTAGATGTTTATAGATAGAATCTATTAACTCATTAAGTTCTTTGCGATCATCACCATCTAATCTACCAATTTCGTTCAATTGTTGCTCCTCTATACATTAAGCGAACCGATTATTCATAGGATTTTGTGTGCCTAAAAGGCAAATAAATGAAGAAAAAAACTTACTTCACAAAAATCGCTTAACTACAAAAAACAATTATTTTTCTTTTGTTTTACCGTCAACGAATTTTATCAATTAATTTTTGTTAGCTACTCTTCTAACTCTTTTTTCAGGCTTGGATCAATAGGACTACTATCATCTCTTCTCCACCGATCATCAATAACAGCACTCACTGGTGAATTATTCTTTATGTATTCCACTATAACATCGCGAAGCCCCTGTTCATACCTTGTTATCTTCGATTCAGGTACTTTTGTTAAAAGTGCTAAACCGGCATTTCCCTGTAGCAGAAAATCAGAAGTTGCAATCTTATAGATCTTATCTGCCTGCCATGGTTCTCCACCAATAAGAAGATTCGAAATTCTATTAAAATTTTCTCTTTTTCTGTTAATTATAACTTTTATTCCAGCAGTTCTTAAACCATGTCTACTTCCAGAAACTCTTGTTTCAATTATCTCTTTTAAAAATCTTCCATCTACTTCAATAAGTGCAATTTGATTATCGAAAGGCATTACACTGAATACATTACGATAAGAGATTTGTCCTGCAAGCAACTCATCACGAATACCACCAAGATTCATGAATGAAAAATCAGCTTCTGTATAATCCTTCATAGCTTCGCAAACCAAGTTACCAATAAGATTCTGAGTACCTGTTCCCATCTTGGTAATATTCATGCTTGCTTCGCCAATTATGACATCCATACCTGCTTCAGCTATTTTTTGCATTACAAGGATAGTATCACCTATCACTTCATCCGGAATAAATTCATCTTCAAATAATGTTACCAGCACTCCTTCATTAATCGCTGGAGCTTCATACCCGGAAATTGTTTTTGTTTCTTTATCCAATTTAATTATAACATGTCCCACATTGCTTCCATAGGCATATCCTTGAAAAACCAGTGTATGTGTATCGGGATCTTCCCAAGGCTGTGCAAAACCTTTATGCATATGACCGCCAAACATTATGTCGATCCCTTCTACTTCATGTGCTATTTCCTGAGCATCATATCCCCAGCGTCGTTCTTCTATTTCTTTTTTTGGTGAGGAATAACGTGAATCATAAGCCGGCTGCGGATCATATGGAAGTCCCATATGTGCAATAACAATAATTAGATTTACATTCTGCTCTCTGACAATATCTACATATTTCTGTAATTGTTCTTTGGCAGGAAGAAAATCCACATTCTTTATATTATCAGGAAAACTCATCTGCTCTGTATCAATTGTAGTAACTCCGATCACACCAATGCGCAATCCTAACTTCTCAATAATTTTATATGGTTCAGCGTAATCAACTAACTCATTGGTTCCCTTCTTTACAATATTACAGGATAGAATAGGAAATTCTGCCATCTCAAGAGTTTTTATTAGAACATCTTCACCCAGATCAAATTCATGATTTCCTATTGCCATAAAATCATATTCGATCATGTTCATGTAAGTAATTACAGATCGCCCTTCGCTCATTGTTCCAATTGGATGACCTTGAAAGAAATCTCCGGCATCGATTAGCAGATTATCACGAGTTCCTGCTTTAGAAAATGCACGAACACTTTTTATATATGTTGCAGCAGAGCCGCCGCCGCCAAGAATAGGCGGGAAATCGGGATTCATGAAAGTGGCAGGATATCTATCGATCCCACCATGAATATCATTTGTGAACATTATATCCAACAAAAGATCTTCCGCAATAAGCAAACTGCTTAATATTAGCAGAATTCCAAAAATTATTTTAACTTTCATAATTTCCTACCAGGTAAAACTAACAGCTGATTTCAGATTGATAAATGTCTCCTTTACTGTATCGGGATTTTCCCATCCGCGATCTTGAATTATTGGACTCTCAATGATACCATTCTCATAATAAACATTCCACAATTCTTCATATTCTCCATCTTTCCAATAGTAGTTATCCATAAAGAGATCTAAAGTTTCATATTGTCGATTAGAATATTCTATTGAAATATCAAAGGTAAATTTCTCTAGGAACGTAAAACCTGTTCCTGCTGTGAAAGTTGGAGTTGTGATCTCATTTGCAAAAACAAAACCTGAATCTTCATGCAATCCGTAACTTGTAGTATAATTAAATCCAAAACGGAATGGAATACTATTAGTTAGAACATGCTCAACACCAATGTAATAGTTGATAGCATCATCATACAACGGATTTGTATCCGACCATTTAACATATTCCACATCACAATTCATCACAGTTCGCATAATATTTCTTGGTTTAAAAGAAAATCCAACTCGCGCATTCATTGGCAGGATATACTGAGCATAAGTAAGTGAATCCGTAGGTGCTCCGGTAGAATCAAACTTTGTGTAAACAAATACAGCTTCCTCCACATCTACCCAGTTTATATCATTAGCATTTGGCTCAGATCCAGAAGCATCAAAAAAGAAATTGCTTGTGTGTCCGGTTACTTCAAGTTCAACTTTTGGTATAAAGCTCAAGCCCAGATCAAATCTTGGTGACACATGAATATTGGCTCCAATTTTAAATTGAATAGCAGAAAATTCTCTTTCCAAAGTGCTTATGTGATTATACAATAATGTGTCGGTTATTGCATCTATCGCTTCAGGAGTCCAGATCACACTTCTTTCCATTTCGGAATCACCGATCAGTTGTGCGATTTCCAAACCAATAGAAGCGATATTTTTGTATTTAAATGCCGTTTGGAAAGCTATCGCATTAATCCCACCTTTGCTTTCTATGGAGTTTTGAGCAATCCTTATTGGATATCCATTATCATCTGAATTCCAGTTATTCCTTACCTGTTCAAAATAATCGGCTTTAAAACTAACTTGCGGTCTATATTGAAGTGAAGCAGCAAGTTCAAAATCTGAAACTGCTCTTTTGTAATATATGCCACCGGCAAAATCAGCGAATAAATTTACATTATTTGCATAAACTGCTTCTCCGCTGTATGCGTCAAATGAGTTATACATCGGCAATGATCTGCTATCAGAATCAATTAGGAAACTGCCTGTTCATTGAAAACCAAATCCATTTTCCAAACCTGTTAAATTTGCGGGATTAACCATAGAATCTAATAATCTAAAGCCACCAGCACCTACAGCAGAACCCATGGCAGCAGAATGTGGATCTAAGTTCCCAATTATGTTTCCGGTTTCTTTTTCTAAGATCGAATATGAATATAAACCCGCAATTACTGTAAATAATGTTATTGTTAAAAAAGCCTTTTTCATCTATCCTCCAGATATCTTATATTAAAATTTCCAATCGAGCTGCAAACGGACAATATTTTCTTCTCTTTCCACACGTTGGAAATAATACTCTCCTGATTCAGGAATGTCATTGTAATATCTGAATTCCAGCTCTCTTGTAATGAATTTTTTGTATTTATATTTAAGTGATAAAAATAGATTGTCCGCAATTCTGCTGTGGATATTGAACCATGTTTTATAACCTCTGTCACTTAGGTCAAAATCAAGTTCAATATCTTCAAAATCCCAGAATGAACCACCGTTTGAATACCACATAGCAAAAGCTCCGATAACTTTGAGATTCTTATTGAAATTATGCGTGTAATCAAGGTAGATCATATCGCCATCAGTAAGTGTTTGAGCTTGAGCCATATCAGCACCTCCCGGTTCAGCAGGATTGGAAAGTATTGATAGGTATGGCGGTTGTAATACTCTGGCATAAACATACCCTAACTGCAATTTATCAAAATTTGATAAGTATGTTATAAATTTAAGTTCGGTTTCATCTGCTTGTGATTTGCCTCTTTCCATTTCATCATCATATCGTTTAACCTGATGCTTATGGCGTAGTCTAAAGCGTAATTGATGGATCGGTTTGAATTCAAGGTTAACCTGTGCACGTACCCCACGACGCGCATCAGATTTTCTTTCCCATATATCAAGATACCCTTTAGTTAGTGTGAGCATTCTATGGAACTGATACCTGGTTTCAAAATAGATCCCTTTCTCTGCTGATGGTTGGGCTGAATTATTGTACATATCATTCAGCAGGGTATTATTTAAACCATATGTCATCTTTTCAAAGACTGTATCATCAAATCTTTCGCTTTCTGAAAAACTACGGTGATAAGGATTATCAAAATCGAGATCATAATCACGGTAAATAGTAAGCAGATATAAATTATCAAATTGAGTATAGGAACTTATAATGAGAGCGCTTGGATCATCCCCTATTTTGCCAAGATCACCATCTTTTTGCAACTCTGCATATTCGCCCTGTATCGAAGTATTATTAAGAACCGTTCGCCAATCGAAACCAACAACTCTTCTGTAATCTCTATCTCCGTATTCTTCCGTATTTGTAGAATACATACTGGTGATCTCATTATCTGTAATTTTCCATTTATCATAGTAATCGATATCAGAAATTAGTAATTCAATAAGTTCATCGGGAACTACAAATTCTCTATCGTAAGTTGCCTCGTAACCTGTAACACCAATATGTGTTCCAATGAAAGGTGAATATTCAAAATGTCCACCGATTATATCTTCCTGTAATACATCGAGTCTTGGAGCAATTTTCACCTGATTCTCATTTCCTACATAATCATTAAAAAATTCTTCAGCTTCTTCCAGTTCATCATTCGAAAATCGGTTGGTCAAATTAATATAACCAAGAATATTGTCATTCTCATCCAATTCACCATTTTCATTGCTGTCATAAACTACTGCGTCTTTCTTGTCAGAAGAAAGGAAGACGACAGCATTCATATTGTTTCGTTTCCAATCTAAAGCAATACCACGTAAGGCATATTCCTGTGTTCTGGAAATATCACCAATAATTCCGGTGATCCTTTTATTGAAGCCGTATCCGGTTTTCCTGGGACTGTATGAATCGGTGTTTTCCATTACCAATCCTTCCCCGAAAGTTGCCCGGAAATTACCTGCATAAACTTTTATAAAATTATTCCCCAACAATTCTAAGTTGTTCTCATAACCAACATAAAACTTACCTTCTTCATAGAGGTTTCTATAATTGCTGTCAAATATCTGTGTTGAACCTTTGGGAGTTTCATAAAGAAATCCGGCTTTGAATTGATTTTTATAACGCATTCTAAGTTTATTCATCATAGAAGCACGATCAGATTCCATATTGAAATATCCCCAATATGATTGATTTTTCACCGAGGGTGTTCCATCAGCATATCGGATCATTGATTCCATATACATCTCTTTTACATTATCCTCGTAAGGACTATCGTTGTATTTCAACTGGTAATCAAAATAGAGATCCCGAACTTCCGGTTGCTCTTTGTAATAAATATAATTCTGTAGGTTTTTTGCTCCATAATATGAAATTCCGGGTGATTTACGCAGATCATAATAACTTGAGATCGAATCACCATGTACTACTCTATTCAAGATAGCCGCAACATCAATAGGAGAAGTATTCGGGAAGTTTAAAATATCAGAAAATGCAAGTTTATTTATATTTCTGGGTGAGATGAGATAATCTTCCCAAATATCACTCATCCCTTCCTGCAATCCCTCATTACTGCCTAATCGTTCAATTAGATAATAAATATCATCACGGCGTTTAGCAGATTCATCTTTCTCATCATAATGGGAAACCGAAACAAGCGGTTTCAGTAAATTTAATGTTTCTTGATCAATAGATTCAATTTCGCGAAGTTGGAATATGCTTTGAAAAAAACTATTGAAGAAACGATAATCGTAAATATCGGCAGCTTGCTGTTCCGTAATTGGCAATAGAGTTTTTAATTCCTCTAAAGTTGCAGTATTCAGATCTACTTTAGCTTCAATGATTGAAATAATAAACATCATTAAAAGCAAAATTACTAATAATTTTTTCATATTTTAATTTTTCCTTATTTTAATCAGATTTATCACTTTGAGATATCTGATTTATTAAAAAAAATTTCTACCTTTTAATTGTAAAGGATTTTTCTATTAATTTATCATAATAAAAACAAAAGAGAAAAATCAAAATCAAAGCAAGCTGAACATGAAAGAAAAAAGATTTGACAAGGAGAATATGACTCAGATTCTGTGTCAGAAGATTTTGGAGGAAAAATGACAGAAAATACAAAAATTGAAAAGACAAAAAAGTTTTCTTTAATTGAACTTATCATGATAATTATGCTGGTTGGAATTGTATTTACTCTTATCATTCCGCTAAGAGCAGATAAATTAAATCTCAGAAAACTTAAAGAAGCAGTCTATAACATGCAGGTTATTGCTCGTGCAGATGTTGAATTTAAAGAAGATCCAGCCAACGGATATTTTATATTTGAGCATACCGTTGTACAACTAGATAAAGAAGGGAATTATACAGGAGAAGATCTGTTATATATAATTGATGATCTACAAAAAACAAAAGATGAATTTCTCTTTGATTATTCGGTAACTGACAGTACTGTGGTTGGCACAACAAATAAGAATTTTGGTAAGGATGGTGCTTCAATCTATTACTATCTGCCAAATGGTCCATGGGGCGTTAGTAACGATAGAATTTCAGATAGTGTTTTTGACCCCAACTGGCTCCCATAAAATTTATTAATTAATTACATGAATATATTTCAGAACCTTCAAGGTTTTAATTTCCTTGAAGGTTTTTTTGCATCTACCCCGTTGTTGATCTCTTATGCAGAGATCCATTTCCATCTTAAATATCTTTTCCCGAGATATTATAGGAAAGAACCAGAGATCATCACCGATATTCCTATCAGAGTTATAAAGAATCAAAAGCGAACGATACCTTTACTCTTCATTGTTAAAGATGCCAATCTGTTTCCGGTAACAATAAATTCTATAAATGTTAGCATTGAAGGAAGCAATAATACAATATCACAAAATTTCATAATAAAAAAAGAGATAAAAGAAAAGTATTTCTCTCAAATTCTTGAAGTTAATGTGATAGAAATAGAAGCGGATCAATATTTAAAGATAGTAGCTAAACTTGATGTAGAGATAGATGGC
>DAOUTP010000226.1 GCA_030626645.1 Candidatus Cloacimonadota bacterium | reverse complement strand
GTCACCGTATTTGCTTCTGCTGCGGTTGGCGACTTGAATAATGATGGTAATCTTGAGGTTCTGGTTGTAACTATAGCAGGTTCTCTTAATGCGATCTCATCTAATACGGGTGCCAATCTTTCGGGATGGCCTTATGCTATCGGATTTGGCTCAACCAACGGTCCAACCATATCAAACATAGATGGCGATATTGATCCGGAAGTGCTGATTGCCACAACTCCGGGTACTGTTTTTGCAATCAATCATGATGGATCCCTTATCTGGAATTTGGATATTGGTGAAGATGTTCTTACAGGAATCGTAACCGCAGACTTTAATAATAATGGAAACAACGATATTTGTTTTATTGATCAACCTGGTAACATTCATCTTGTAGATCAAGCTGGAAATTATCTTCCGAATTTTCCGGTTGCCATAGGTGAATCTGTTGACTCAACACCGGTTATCATAGATATGGACGCCAACGGAACTCTTGATATTGTCTTTGGAGATAATGCTGGATATCTGCATTCAATAGATATCACTGGTGCCGAGACCAATCTGTTCCCTATAAATTTAGGAAGTGCTGTCAAAGTTGCTCCGGCCTTAGGATATGCTGATGATGACGGAGATATTGAGATATTGGTGCCAAACCAGACATCCTATTTTCTGATAGATTATAAAAATGCCAGTGGTGCTGTTCATTGGGCAAACTTCAAGCGTAATCCCCAAAGAACCGGTAATGCTTTCGATCCTACATCGGGAAGTCAGCCGGAAGTAGTTCCTGTATTTACGAATACGCTGGGCAAGAACTATCCTAATCCATTCAATCCCGATACCAATATCAGCTTCAGCATCAAAGATGAAGGCTACGTAAATCTGAAGGTTTACAATACACGAGGACAGCTGGTAAAAACTCTCATCTCAGAAAACTTGCAGGAAGGTGTTCACTTTACAATTTGGAATGGTAAAGATAATAGCAATAAAGCTGTTGCAAGTGGAATCTATTTCTACAAGATGGATTCCAAAAATTATTCCTCTACGAAGAAAATGATCCTCCTAAAATAATGGCGGACAAGTCCTGATGAAATAAACAGAGCTAGTAATTTGTTATCAAGCCCCGGTGTTTACCGGGGCTTTTTAATTTTGAACAATTTTCACATTGCAGCTATAAAGCATAGGGTGACAAACTGTTTGACAGAAAAGTCTTTTTTTCTTCTTTTCGTGTATTAGTAAATTAAAAGGAGATCATAAATGAAAAAGTACAGGAATAGTTTATTAATATTATTATTTATTTTTATGGTTGCTAATGGTTCGCTGTTTTGCAAAACAGAATTTATCAAATCATCACTTACGGAAACTGGTGAAGGATTATTCATCAATAATTCTCTTTCTACAGATCCTTTGGAAAACAGAGAAAGAGATTGGAGTTATCATACTCAATCGCCTGTTCTGTCTTCATTAAAAATTGCAGATTTGGATGGTGATAACGTCAAAGATATAATAATGACAACATACGGTCATCAACCGAATCCTTATGGCGCTGGTTTTGTTTATGCTATAGATATTGATGGTAATGACCTGCCCGGCTGGCCAGTTGAAGTCGGTTCTCCATTCTCTGCAACTGCTGCCATAGGTGATATTAATAACGATGGAATAACTGATATTGTTGTTGGAAGCTGGTCTGCGCTTTATGTTTGGGATTCCTCCGGTAATCTTCATCCGGGATTTCCTCTGAATTACGGAGGTCATAAATCACCTGTTCTATTAAATGTAGATGACGATGAAGAACTGGAGATTATCTATCCTTCCGGTAGCTCACTTTATATTTTCAATCATGATGGAAGTATTTTGCCGGGCTGGCCAGTGAGTACAACTTACGATATAGGCTCTCCTGCAATTGCAGACATCGATAATGATGGTGAATATGAAATAGTTGCAGGAACTTTCCAGGGACCTGTTGTTCCGGAATCTTTTGATCTCTTTGCCTGGAATATAGACGGTTCAATTATGGATGGTTTTCCTTTCGAAGCTTGTGGAGTGATAAAAACTGCTCCGGCAATTGGTGATCTGGATAATGACGGAACACTTGAAATTGTTGCCGTAGCCTACGAAGAAACTGATGAAGATTTATTATATGTAATTGATCCGCAAGGAAATTTAAAGCCCGGTTGGCCTGTAGCTGTTACTTATGGCAGGCTTTCTTCTCCTGCCTTGGGGGATATAGATGGCGATGGCGATTTTGAAATATTAATTGGTGGATATGTACCCAGTCCAACATTTTTAGAGAAGCTTTACGCTTTTCATCATGATGGAAGTGCTGTAACCAATTGGCCTGTTGTATTAGATCATGCGGGATCTGCTGGAAATATTAACTCTTCACCGATCATTGCTGATATAGATGGAGATACAACCAGTGTGGAGATACTGGTCAAAGTACACAATCATGTTTTCGCATTGCATTCTGATGGTTCGCTCGTTGCTGGCTATCCTTATTTTCTCGATGATGAATCAAGTTCGGGAACATTCAGTCCAGCACCTGCCCTGGGTGATATGGACAACGATGGTGATATCGAACTGGTTTTCTCTTCACATTCTGGAAATCTTGTTTTTCTTGATGAAGAAGATCTCTTCTTCCCGGATTTTGAATTCTGGCCAATGTTTAAACACAATAGATTTAACACAGGTTATAACCAACCTGAAGTATTTACTGGAATTGACGACGAGCAAGTAATTAACTTGCCTGATCTATATCTAGACAACTATCCAAATCCTTTCAATCCAACAACAACTATTTCATTTTCATTAAATACCGAAAACACTGAAAACACCGAATTGGTAATCTACAATCTAAAAGGACAGAAAATAAAAGACCTTTCCCCGAGCTTGTGTCATCCTGAGTTTATCGAAGGAAAAGGGGGGAAATATAGTGTTGTTTGGAACGGAACAGATGATAACAATCAGCTGGTTTCAACAGGAATTTATTTCTACAAATTGACCAGTGGTAGCTATACTTCTACCAAAAAAATGATCCTTATGAAATAGGCTTTGCAAAGCAAAACGACATATTTTTTTCTTGTTTGTGAGAAAAGGGAAAGCAGAATTGCTTTCCCCTTTTGCTTTAGAAGAAAAAAAAGCTTGCGCTATATACCGCAATTGGAATATACCGCACTCAGTATTTAGTAAGGAAAGAAATATGGGATGCTGTTGTTCAAATAAAGAAAATACAGAGAGAGCCAAAAAGCTGGAGTTCGGTTTTATTGATTGGATCAAAACGCTT
>DAOUTP010000173.1 GCA_030626645.1 Candidatus Cloacimonadota bacterium | reverse complement strand
TACAGATACTTTGTACTTGAGCAGCAGGTGGAATGAACTCTGTAGCCAGCTCTACACAAAAAGAAAAAGTTCCGTGTGTTCCATAAGAATAATCTTCGGTTGTTCCCATAGCAGGATACAGTTCCCAGGCTTCCTGGGGAGTATAACCCATGGGAGTGGCAACAGCAATAGCCAGTTCTTCAAGTGCATCGTGATCGGGTGCTATGGTTCCTATATTATAACCAAATGGAAAGAGAACCAGTTCTCCATGGCTGTGATAACTAAATCCTGCAACGAAATGGTGGGAGGCCATGAGTTCTTTCATGGCAATTAATTCAGGTTCGGAAAATGGATAAGGACCGTGATAAGTTTGAGAATTAATATTTCCTGATGCTCCCACATAACCCCATTCAAAACTATAATTCCTATTTGGGTCAACACCATCAGGATAATCATACCCACCACTTGGTGTAATAAAACCATTTTCATCATTGTCTCGGATATTCTTTCTCCACCAGAGGTTGTCTTCATCGGTAACTATCTTATGCCCGTTTGGATTAACAATTGGAATAAACCAAATTTGGGTATTGTTCACGTTATCTGTTATGGTGGGATCTACCCCGTAATTGTCGAGAATGTGATTGAGAACAGCCATAGATACTTCCGTGCTGATAGGTTCACGAGCGTGATGTGCACCTGAGTAATACACACAAGGTTCATCTTCTTCGGTTTCAACGTTATCAGAAACCTTCAAAGCCCACACTTCATGATAATAATCATCATAATTGGAATTCCCGGCATCGGAATAAATTTTTCCCTGACTTTCACCAATATCATATAATTTACAGATATCGGGATAATCCAATTCTATTTGTTGGAGTTCAGTTAAAACATCATCATAAGTACGATAACCATCTAAATCCCTGCCAGCGATCATGTTTTCTCTGAGTTGAGATTCAGTTTGAGTTATTTCAATATCAAATCCGCGAGCTTCAATCTCATTATATAATGATTCATTTACCACTAAATCCAGATATATCCCGGGTTTGAATGATGCAACGTCAAATTTTTCTGAGGTGAATTCATTAACAATTTCCTGGGTAGGATTATTAATTCTAATAACGAACTTTTCTTCAGCTAATAAGTTATTTATGGTTATTAGTATTAGAATACAAATTATTACAAGTTTACAATATTTCATACATATCTCCTTAATTATATTAATAGATGCAATATTTGTTCCATTTATAGGAACTGGATTGCTTAAAAATGTTAACTATATGCTTCTATTGTAATGTTATATAAATCTTGTTTTAATTATTTTTATTCGATGTTTTTTCAATTAGTTTCAGAAGCTCATTATGCAATGCTTCAACTTCCTCATTACTGATTTCTTCTTCAGTGTCCGATTCGCTATAGGAAAGTCCTTTTTCAAGTGCCTGTAAAGCTTCATTATATTTTCCCAGACTCTTTCGAATCCTGGCTAATTGTACATATGCATCGAAATGATCTTCACGGACTTCAATTGCTTTTATAGTGGCTACTTCCGCCTTTTCATAACTTTCCATTTTAAGAAGTGCTTCACCCTTATGACGCCAGGGACATGACCATTTTGGAAAGTTTTCATTTAATTTATCATAAATCGTTATGCTTTTTTCAAATTGTCCAATTTCCAGAAGCAGATTAGCATAAGAAAATTGAGTACCTGTAGATAGAGAATCCAGTTCCTCTTGCAGGATATTCATGTTTTTCTGAAATTCTTTCTGGAATATGTTTGCCAGCATTAAATGAGCAGTATATTTTGTATTTCCTTCAAGCTGCTCGTTGTAATACTCAACGGCTTTTATAAGATTTCCAGTTGCAGGTTCCTTTTGATAATTCATATAAACCTCGAAATCGTTACTACCATGCTGTCCAAAAAGACTTACAGCAATAAAAAACACTAATGCAATAATCTGATTCCTATTCATCATTTTCTCCTTTTTTTCTTTATAATTCAACGGGTTACAAAAAATGTTGGACACAAAAATAAGTCAAAATAATTTTGCTTAACATGCGCGCCCGTGGCTCAATTGGATAGAGCATCTGACTTCGGATCAGAGGGTTGAGGGTTCGAGTCCTTCCGGGCGTGCCATTTTTATTGAGAATTTAATATTGAATATTTTGCCGCGGATAAACACGGATTTAACTGATTAATAAAGAATAATTTTAGAAGATGAGAATTCCATCTTCTTGTCAGGGATTCGCTTGCGAGCTTGGGAAGTGATGAAAAACGAAGGTGGAACATGCTATTATTTCGAGCAAATTGATTAATACTTTTTTAAAAAAAATAAGGTCGAATCTAGGCAAAGCTAAAATTCTGTTCTCTGATGATCTTTACGCAGGCATCAACAGCTGATGCATCATATTTGATACCTTTATTCTTAATAATTTCATCCAGAGCTTTTTCGATACTTAGCGCAGGTCTGTATGGACGATGAGTTGACATGGCTTCTATAACATCGGCCACACATAATATCTTTGCTTCAATAATGATATCATCGACTGTTAAGCCATTCGGATAGGAAGAACCATCAAGTTTTTCATGATGTTGTAGAACTGTAATTGCAACCGGCCAGGGAAATTCGATGGTTTTCAGGATTTCATATCCAGCCTTTGAATGAGATTTTACAATCGCAAACTCAACTTCGGTCAGTTTTCCGGGTTTACTGAGTATTTCGGCTGGAACATGTATCTTTCCGATATCGTGGATCAATGATGCAATTCGTACTCCATTTACCTGATCCTTATCTAACCCCATTTCTCCAGCGATTTTTGTAGCAAGCTCAGCTACTCTTTTTTGATGACCGGCAGTGTAGGGGTCACGCATTTCCATAGCAGAAACAAGTCCATTTACAGTCTCTTCCATTAATTTCTGTAATTTGATATTACTCCTTTTCAGTTCATCTTCTATCTTTTTCCTGAAAGTAATATCACGAAGTGTAGCCAGATAGGCTGGTTTATGTTCCCATTCTGTTTCCACAACATGCATTTCAATGATCCGTGTTTGCCCTGATTTCTGTTCAATCTCGAACTCTTCAAATTGCTCACATTCAAATTCGAATTTTGTGTTAATTAGTTGTTCTTTTGATTTCTCGAAGAGAATTTCTCCGGCATTATTAATAAATTGAATCATTCTTTTTCTATCAATAACAATTATAACATCCGTATTTTCCTGGATTAATTTACGAAATCGTTTCTCACTTCTGATTAATTCTTTATCAGCATTAAATTTATAGAAAGCAATTTCAAGAGCAGCATTTAAATCTATCTCTTCAAATGGTTTTAACAAATAACCATAGGGATTTGTTTTTTTGGCTCTTTTAAGAATTGTGTCGTCTGCATTTGCAGTTATATAAATAACCGGGATATCATATTTGCTAATTATTTTTTCCGCTGTTTCAATGCCATCCAATTTACCTTCCAACATAATGTCCATAAGGATAAGATCAGGTTTCTGTTCTTTCACTGTTAAAAGAACGTCTTCGCCTGTTGGAACTATACCGATAACGTCATAACTGCAATTAAGAACACATTTTCTAATATCCTCGGCGATAATCCTTTCATCTTCAACAATCAGAATCTTTTTCTTCATTTACCATCCAGATATCCGATTTTTCCATTTAAACTTCAATGCAATTAGCATACCATAAACAGACTACTGAGAGAATATTGAAATAACTCTTTACAATGTTAATAGTTAAGATAATAAAATAATTAAATTAATTAATGATTGAATGAGTCAGAAGCTGGACAGATGAGACAATGTGACACATCAAATTCTGAACAGACTCAAATACATTTCCGTAAGAAACCTGCCAGCCAGGATGTAAAGAAAAGCTCCAAGAATAAGAAATGGACCGAAAGGAAATTCTTTACGACGATCATGACCGATCAAGATCAGGATGATCAGGGCAATAACAGAAGAAAAAAAGATCGTAAAAATGGTGCCGGCAATCCCGATAAAACTACCAATAGCGGTCATAAGTTTTATATCACCCCCACCCAGGTTTTCCTTACCTGTAAAAAGTTTGAAAACATAGGCAGTTACCAGGAAAACCACAAAGCTGAAAACAGCTCCGCATAAAGCTGATTTCCATGTAATATCAATAGCAGGAAGAAAGGAAACAGCTATTCCTATTATTATAAGCGGTAATGAAATTACGTCGGGAATGATCTGCTGGTTATAATCAATAAAAAAAATGATCAGTCCAGCGGAAATGAATATGATGTATTTAAAAAAAACAAGATTTATACTAAAACCGGAGGAAACATAAAGTAATATAAACAATACAGGTGTGAGAAGCTCCACCAGC
>DAOUTP010000033.1 GCA_030626645.1 Candidatus Cloacimonadota bacterium | reverse complement strand
TCCCATAAATGAAAAAGGTATTGCCGATTTCTGGTATTCCATAAGCAATATTGATCACACTACTTTCTTTGCTCAAACAAGTGATTATAGAGAACAGCTCAGGTTAAATGATTGGGGATACTGTTTACTTCTGAATGAGATCACAAAAGAGGTTTCCGGTGGTTCAAAGAATCTATCCAGACTTCTATTGTGGTTCATGCTCACAAAATCAGGGTATGAAGCTAAAATTGGATTTGCTGAAGATAATGTTTATCTATTGCTCCCTTGCAAAAATACAATATATGGCGTATCTTATGTAGTTATAGATGATAAAAGATTCTATACATTATCATTTGATAAAAAAGAGCAACTTAATATTTCGATAAATACTTACGATGGAAAATATCCTGATGCAGATGATCTTATTGATCTAAGCATTAAAGAAACTCCGAAAATTAAGAACACTTTGATTGAAAAAGAACTAAAGTTCAAATATGAGGATAAAGAATATTCTATTCCGGTTACATATAATCAGACTACTGCAGAATATTTTAAGAATTACCCACAGACAGATCTGGAAGTTTATTTCAAAGCTCCACTTTCCGACGAAGCAACTTATTCTCTTACTGTTGGATTGAAACCTATTCTAGAGGGAAGAACTGAAGCAGATGCTGCAAATGTGCTTCTACGATTTGTTCAAACTGCCTTCCAATATAAAACAGACGGTGATCAATTTGGCAGTGAGAAGAGCTTATTCTCTGATGAGACACTGTTCTATCCTTATTCCGATTGTGAGGATAGATCAATTATCTTTGCATATCTAATAAGTAATATCTTAGACCTAAATGTGATCGGATTAGATTATCCGGGTCACATCTCAACAGCAGTTCATTTCCAGAATGAATTAGCTGGTGATAAGGTTATTTATAATTCCACAAATTTTATTGTCTGCGATCCAACCTATGTAAATGCTAATGTTGGGATGGCAATGCCAAAGTTCAAAGAAGTTAAACCAAAAATAATAGATCTTCAAAAATAGAAAGGAGATAAAATGAACTTTGTTATTTTTGATGATGCAAAAAGAAGTAATTTTTTTCCGATCACCTTAACACGTTCCACAGGTGATCTAAGGGTTGGAATCTTAAAATTGAGACAAAGAATTTCAAGTTATTTTGAATTAACTGAGACTAATGTTGTAGTATCATCTAACCTGGAAGCCATTTACAAAGAGAGGCACAAAGATTGGAAAGTGAATGAAGTAACAGAAAATGAAACGATCTTCATAAATAGTCGGATCAAGATAGATGCAGATACCAAGAAGGCTATCTTGACTTTACAATCGGATGAATGTTTAGTAAACGGCAAGACGATCCTGGCTGCAAAATTCTCTCCTAAAATAAAGAAAATATCTTCAGAGGATGTTACAGCTTTATTTACCGATTTGAAAAGAATTAAAAATCCAGAAATAAATTGCTGGGAATTTTTATGGGAATTTATCAGAGAGAATGCTGCTTATATCAAACGAGATTTTAATGATGTGTTCTACGATAAAGATAACTATTTTGAAACAGAGATGGGAACAACAGTGATAAACCCGTATAATGTGTGGATCGGAGATGGAACTGCAATAAAACCCGGTGTTGTGATAGATGCGACTGAGGGACCGATTGTATTGGATGAGAATGTAACGATAATGTCAAATGCGGTAATTATTGGTCCTGCTTATATTGGCAAAGGTTCAACAATAAAAATTTGTGCAAAGATTTATAAGGGAACATCGATCGGACCTATGTGTAAAGTTGGTGGTGAAGTTGAGGATACGATCTTTCAGGGTTACTCTAACAAACAGCATGATGGCTTTCTTGGGCACAGTTATCTTGGTGAATGGGTAAACCTCGGTGCAGATACAAATAATAGTGATCTGAAGAATAATTACAAAACTGTCTCTGTATATTTCTATCCTCAAGAGAAGGAAATAGATTCCCAAAACCAATTTGTTGGAGCATTTATTGGAGATCATTCTAAAACAGGGATTAACTCAACAATTAATACTGGAACTGTAATTGGTGTTGGATGCAATCTGTTTGGATTGGGAATGATAGCGAAACACATCTCTTCCTTTCATTTTGGAACAGGATCAGAAACAAATAAATATCTACTTGATAAGTTCATTGAAACGGCAGACATCGTTAAAAAGCGAAGAGATATGCTATTTTCTGAATCAGAAAAAGAACTTTACAGTAAAATCTATTAGCAAGTTTTTTGATTAATATCTTAATAAAATAAATTGATTTATAATGGAGTTATAATGCAAGAATACATAAAGGTAATATTCAGAACAGGAAGAGAAGGCTACTATACTAATAATAAAGAATACTGTATTGAACCTGATCTGGATGTTATCATCAGTGCAGAACGTGGTGAAGATATCGGGCGGATCGTGAACTGTGCGGTACCGTTAGACCAAATAGAAAAAAAGCCTGATGAAAAGGAAATAACATCGATCAAACGGATAGCTACAGAAGCTGATTTAAAACAATTAGAAATTGTTAAAAAGAAAGAATTAGAGACTGAAAAGAAATTCTTGGAAATGATAACAAAGCATCCATTTACGATGAAACTTTTACAGACAATATATCAACTAGATGGTAATAAACTCACGTTTTTCTTTTCAGCAGATGGTCGGATAGATTTCAGAGATTTTGTGAGGGAACTTGCATCCGAGTTTAAAACGAGGATCGAGTTACATCAAACATCAGGCAGAGAAGATGCCCGAAGATTGGGTGGATTGGGAATGTGCGGGAAAACCTACTGCTGCGTAAGTTTCTTAAGGAAATTCAATCAGGTAACAATTCAAATGGCAAAAGATCAAAATTTATTAAGTAACCTATCAAAAATATCCGGACCTTGCGGCAGGTTACACTGTTGTCTACATTACGAAGAAGATTTTTATCTGAAGAAATCTGAGGAATTTCCTGAATTGGGGCAAGTTATTAAATTTAAAGATCAAAAAATGTATGTGGAAAAGAATGATTATTACAATAATCGGATTAATCTTATAGCTGCGGATCATGAGCGGCATATTGTTACTTTGGAAGAATTTAAAGAAATAGAAAAACAAAAGAAATGATAAAATATGTCCTTGATCTGTTACCTGATGAATTAAGTTTGTGTTTATTAGATCTCGGAGAGAAAGAATACAGAGCAAGGCAGATCCTGAATTGGATTTACGATAAATATGAAACAGATTTCAATGAGATGACATCTCTCTCGGAAGCACTCAGGATAAAGCTTCCGAGCATATTGAGGATTTCAATTCCAACAATCATCAAAAAAACCGTTTCTAATGATGACACAACAAAATATCTTCTTTCTCTACAAGATAGAAGTAACATCGAAATGGTCATTATCCCAAATGGAAAGAAAAATACTCTTTGCATTTCATCACAAGTAGGATGTGCGAGGAAATGTAATTTCTGTGCAACTGCTAAACTAGGACTCAAGCGCAATCTTGAAACTCATGAGATCACTTCACAGGTATTTCTTGCAGTAAAAGAATTGGGTGAAGATAAACTTACTAATATCGTTTTTATGGGGATGGGTGAACCGCTGGATAATTTTGAAAATGTTGTTAAAGCAATAAGGATAATACAACACGATCTTTGTTTTAATTTCAGTCCCAGAAGAATCACAGTTTCTACTTCCGGTGTAATTCCACAAATTACAAAACTTGCTGATACCGGATTAAAACTTAAGTTAGCAGTCTCTTTAAATTCAGCAATTCAATCCAAAAGAGAAATTCTAATGCCGATAAGTAAGATATTTCCATTAACCGATTTAAAAAAAGCCTTGATAGATTTTAGAAAAAAAACATCTTATCGTATCACGTTCGAGTATGTGATGATTAAGGATTTTAATATCGGGCAGGAAGATGTGAAGGCTCTTCTAAAATATCTGGGTGATATTTCCTGCAAACTGAACGTAATTAAATGGAATGAAGTTGATGATCTCCCGTTTGAAACACCTACTACCCGAGAGATCGATAAATTTATAAGTTCGATGAATTTCCTAAGTTCTGCTGTTACTTATAGAAGAAGCAGAGGAGCTGATATTGATGCAGCCTGCGGACAATTAGCAGTAAAGAACATTTAAATAAGGAGTGATCATGAAGAATTTTGATGTTAGTACACTTGCTAAAATGATCGATCATACTGAATTGAAATCAAATTCAGGAGAAAAAAAGATCAAGAATCTGTGCGAAGAAGCTAAGCAGTACGAATTCATCTCAGTTTGTGTGAATCCGGCAAATGTGGAATTTGCTAAAAAGCAATTAGAAGGAAGCGATGTTATAGTTTGTAGTGTTGTTGGTTTCCCGCTGGGAATGAACACCACCGAAATAAAAGCATTGGAAGCAAAAAAAGCTGTTGAACAAGGTGCTACAGAAATAGATATGGTCATCAATGTAGGTGCAATGCGCGATGGCAAACACGATTATATTCGAGAGGATATAAAACAGGTTGTTCAAGCAAGTGCCCCTGCTCATGTAAAAGTGATCTTAGAAACATGTTATCTAACTGATAAAGAAATTATTAAAGCATGTGAGCTTTCGGTAGAAGCGGGTGCTCATTTTGTGAAAACATCTACCGGCTTCGGAGCTTTTGGTTCATTTGAACATCATGTTAGGCTGATGCGCGAAACTGTAGGACCGGATATTGGAGTGAAAGCGTCCGGAGGAGTTTCCAACTTTAAAGATGCAATGAGAATGATAAATGCCGGTGCAACCAGATTAGGAACGAGTGCAGGAATATTGATACTTGAAGGTGCTAAATTATTTAAATTTGCTCCTGCAGCCTGGCTTGAACCGGAAATCCCGTGTCATACTTGCCCAGCCAGAAGTGCCAGCATGGCAAAATTACCAAAGGCATTATATCAGTATTATACAAATATGTGTTTGAAATGTGATCACCGCGAAAAATATAATAAATTCTACGAATAAAACCTTGCGAATGGTTTCCAGCAGAGGGATTCTCTCATATCAACCTTCGCAATGGTTGGAAAGTTGGACAGGTTAACCGTTGAAAAGGTTTAGCAGGAAGAGAATACTTTTAAACTTTTTCAAGGTAAAGAAAAGGAGGACACAATGAATGGATGGATGAATAAAATAGTTGAAGTTAACCTAAATACAGGAAAGCAGAAAACATTAATAATAGATGAAGAAGTAAGAAGAAAATATCTCGGCGGAAGAGGTTTAGGGTTAAAATTGTATACTGATATGTGTTCTGCTGATACCAATCCACTCGATGAAGATAATGCACTGATTTTCTTAACTGGACCATTAACGGGGATAATACAAACAGCAGGACGCTATCAGGTAACTTCCCGTTCTCCGCTTACAGGAACTATTGCTGATTCAAGTTCCGGTGGATTTTTCGGAGCTAACCTGAAAAAAGCAGGATTTGACGGACTGGTTATTACCGGGAAATCGGAAAAACCTGTTTACCTCGAAGTAACAGAAGAAGGCATAGAGATTAAGAATGCGATGAATATCTGGGGAAAAGATACTCATGAAACCATGAAGATGCTCAAAGATGAATCATCTTCTAATATTTCAGTTGCCTGCATCGGTCCTGCTGGAGAGAATCTGGTACCGTACGCTGCCATTATGAATGATAAAGATAGAGCTGCCGGACGTGGTGGAATGGGTGCTGTTATGGGATCCAAGAATCTAAAAGCTATTACTGCTTTTGGAAAAAAAGAGATTCCAGTCAGTGATCCTGAAGGCTTAAAGAAAATGATCTCAACCATAAATACATTAATTGATAAAAATCCTGTTACAGGGAAATCACTACAATTATTGGGAACTTCAGTTTTAGTTAATGTTATCAATGCCCACGGAATGTATCCAACAGAGAACTTTAAACGCGGAGTTTTTAATGATGCTGAAGGAACATGTGGAGAAAAGATAGCCGAGACGATCCTTCAAGGTAGAAGTGCCTGCTTCAAATGTCCTATAGCCTGTGGAAGAAAAACAAAAACCAGTAAGCGGGAAGGTGAAGGTCCTGAATATGAAACAGTGTGGGCATTTGGCGCCCAACTGGGAATTAGTGATCTGGAAACAATAACAGAAGCTAATTATACTTGTAATGAATTAGGATTAGATACGATAACAACCGGAAGCACAATCGGATGCGCTATGGAACTCTACGAGAAAGGGGTTTTTCCTGAGAAACTTGAGTGGGGAGATTCATCAAATCTAGTGAAATTAGTAGAAGATATTGCTTACAAGAGAGGTATTGGGAAAGATCTGGCACTTGGTTCTAAGAAACTAGCTGAAAAGTATGGAAAACCTGAATTGGCGATGCAAGTTAAAGGTATGGAACTACCAGCTTATGATCCTCGTGGTGCGCAAGGTCAAGCCCTGTCTTATGCTACTTCAAACAGGGGCGGATGCCATATGCAAGGCTATCTTATTTCACCGGAGATCCTTGGATCACCTGTTTTTTTGGATAGGTATTCAATTGAGGGAAAAGCTGAGATCGTTGCTTTATTCCAGGATATTTCTGCTGCTGTTGATTCGCTCGTACTCTGTCGTTTTCTGCAATTTGCTATTAGTATTGATACATTTAAAGATATGCTAAATATAGTTACCGGATTGAATTTTACAGAAGATGAACTACTAAAAGTTGGAACAAGAATATATAATCTGGAAAGGAAATTTAATTCGGAAGCCGGATTCTCCCGTAAAGATGATATGCTGCCTCCCAGATTTCTTGAAGAAGTATTGACTGAAGGTGCTTCCAGAAACAGAGTTGTACAACTTGACGAGATGCTCGATAGATATTATAAACTTCGTGGTTGGGATAAAAATGGAATTCCAAGTGAAGAAATAATGAAAGAATTAGGAATTTAAAAAATAATGAAAGTAACTTTAGCCGGATTCAACATCGATAAGAATTTGATAGATAAATTACCGGAAGACACAATTGCAACACCGGAGACAATCTCAGCAGCTTATGCAAGAATAAGTCGTGATCCTCGAGATGTTCCCGAACTTAGAGCCGAAGCTCGGGAACAGGTGAAAAAAGCAAGGCGCTCCAATCAAGCTATCGTTTTTGGAATGAGTCACCATTCGGTAGCGGAACATGCTTATTTCAATTTTGATATTCTGCAGATCTCCCGCCTGGCTCTGGAAGAACTTGAAGCACGACGTATAGGTGCTGCTTATACAGAAAAATCTCAACGCTATATTACTTTGCAGGGTGACTATATTGTACCTAAAGAATTCAGCGAGGAAGATGTAAAGAAATTCCGGGAACTTGTAAAATTCCAAAATGATTTTTATTTACGAAATCTACAAAAACTTACTGATCATCAGTTTGCTTCCAATCCTGATTTAGCTAAACAAGCTGATGAAGCTGCAACCAAAGGTACTTCCGACAAAATGAATCGTGCTAAAAACACTTTGGAGGGCTGGGCTAAAGAAGATGCTCGTTATGCTCTCAGTTTGGCTACTCAAGCGCAACTTGGGTTATCATTCAATGCTCGGACTTTGGAACATGCAATTCGCACAATGCGGTATTCGGAGTTGGCTGAATGCCGGGAACTTGCTCAGAAACTATTTGAAGTGACCAAAGAAGTTGCACCTTCTCTCATCATTCTCAGCGATCCGGATGAATTCCAAAAAGCATTCAAAACTGAATTAGAAGATGACAATTTCAAATTAACTAGAAGTAATCTTAAAGAATATGTTGGATCAATTATTAAGAAATATCATGGGAAATTGAGTGAGGATCTGCCGGAAATAATAGAAGAAGAACATGAAAAACTGATCCTTGAATCAAACGTGGATCGGAACATTGCAACAGCGATAATTCATAATAATTCTAAACTTCCAATTGAGGATGCTTTCAGACTTGCATCAATTATTCTTTCGGATGAAAATAGTGGTAAAGAGTTCTTCGAGGAAGCCTTGAAATATATTTCAGCTTTCGATTCAATTCCTCGTGAATTTGAATTTACCGGTGATCTAAAATTTGAACTGGTAGTAAGTGCCAGCAATTTCGCTCAACTGAAACGGCACCGATTGATGACTCTACTAGCTCAGGATTATGATCCAACTTTGGGAATTACAATACCATCTTCTATAAAAGCAATTGGAATGGAAAATGACTTGAGAGAAGTTTGCCGTAGAAGTGAAAAACTATTTTATGAGTTCCTACCCAAATATGGCAAAGCCGCTGAATATTGCCTGACCAATGCTCATCGACGCAGAGTTCTCATCGCTGCTAATCCGCGGGAATTGTATCATTTTTCTCGTTTGCGGGAAGATGAACATGCTCAATGGGACATCAAAGAAACTGCCGGTCGCATGTTGAAACTTGCAAAACAGGTTGCTCCACATTCCTTTTTTCTTTCCGGTGGCAAAGATCAGTTTGAGAAGTTAAGGAAAGAGTAAGCTCACGGATTTACGCTGATGCGCACGGATTATGAAACCTTGTGAATTCCCCTCTTGCTTGCCTTGTCGTAGTTAATGGATTAATTCATTATAAAAAGCATTGTGATATTTCAAATACTGGAATATGTTCATGTATAAAAAATGATAATGCATATGAATTAGGATATACAGAAGAAAGAGTATATAAATTTAAAATATTCTATAAGGAGATGTTTCAAATCAAAACACCCTATTACCATTTAAAATATCCAAGAATTCATAAGGCATATCTGAATTATTTACTTTTTTCTGATAGAATTTTCTGTATTCTTCGATATTTCTTCTCAACTATTGGATCATTTATTAGGTCATGATTTAATAAAAAATTTGGAACTCCTTTTAATAAACTTCTGCATCGTACCAAAGAATCCCATTCATAGCTTGTTAAACTGTTTTTTGAAAAAGTATCTAAATCATCAATTTTTTTATAGCAAGATTCTATGAATAATGAATGAGATATATCATCTCTATTTAGCATTTCTTCAATGTAATTATCAAATGAAAAATTGTATTTTGGGATATTCATGAATCGTTCTTTTCTCTTATTACTCATTTTTTATACTCCTAACATACATTAGACTGCTTAAAATTTCATATACTGCTTAATTAAGCAATTTATTAACATTTCAAAATTAGACATTTCTTTTCCATAATCGCTCTTATAAAGCATAATCACGGGATTAATTCTTACAAATCATTCGTTTCATTTACAACTTAATCCCATTTAATACTGTGGCAGGCTTTTTAATAACAAACATAATACAAAACATTTACACTAAAGCCATCTGAAACAAAATTTTCTTTCTCAAATTTGTCAAATATTTCGTTCTCATCTTTCCAACTCAACCTTAAACATTGAAAAACCTGCCAATTATTTCCCTGCCAATGCTTCGATGATTTTTGAGCAACCTCCTTCACGTATAAAACTGGCATGTTCATTGATGCTCTCAAACTTTCTACCAACTATTTCGGAACACTCGAATTCATAATCGGAGTTTGGTAAAAATGCTTTTTCAATTAATTCAAGAGCCTTGGGATCTTTAAATTCCATTTTGCTGTCTAAACCTTTATTCATAGTCATGAACCAAATTGCAGCTCCCAATGCTCCACAAGCACCACCACATAAACCGATGCCGCCCGCAAGTCCAGCCGCCATAACAACATGTTTTTCCGAAGCACCCATTTTTCTTGCCAATTCCGCGGCACAGCTTACTGGAGCTGATGGTATTTCGATTTGTTCTTCTGCAAACGCAGCATTTATCTCATTAAATGCTATTGGAGCATATTTTCCAGCTAAGCGCATGCATCCAAGGGTTTTACCTTTTATCAGAAAAACATAGATCATCTTCATGGCTGATGATGATTTGTCGACATCTGTTATTTCGAAACAGTCTATCTCACCAGTACAGGCTTGAAAGGCATCTACAAGTTTTTGTGCAGCCATTATTGCTCTGGTTTCAGCTTCTGCACCAGACCCAAACCTTTCATAAGCTTGGGCTCCAGCAGCAAGAACTGCTCCCCAGATCATTCCGCATTGATAACCATGCTGTATTATTCCACCTGCCAGTAGCGCAGAACCTTTCTCTTCCAGTTGCTTCCTTTTATCAAATGCTTCGTTGAGAACTCTCAACAATGCTGCAGATCAGGCTCCTTCTTTCAGGAATGATCGTATTCCTTCAAATGATGAAATCTTATTTTTCATTATTTTCTCCATTTTGTTTTGTTAAGAAAATTATCAAAGATCTTCATTTATATCACTTCATCTCTACTTTAAACATCGAAAAATCCGATAATTCCAGGATAAGCATTTTATTCAACAATTGCGGCTTTCCAAAGAGATTATTAATAATTTCCTGAGTCATTAATGAACCAATCGTGATCACTGTTTGAGGAATAATGCCAGGTTCAATCTCATCTTTCTGATCACCAAAGATTTGTCTTAGATTTTGGGTTATTCCATTCTTGATAGTCGTAATTTGACCAAAATCATTTTTGACTCCTCCATGAACCATGAATTGGTTATCTTTTAAGACATCGTTCAAAATGAATCGACTTTTATAATTATCCAGACAATCCGCAATTCCACAAAAATTGCTCTTAATTTCAGTGAAATCATTTATACTTTCAATTTTCCTATCTATGGTAATGATCTCAATTTCGTTATTTATTCGTAATAGCTTTTTCTGCGCAATAATTACTTTAGATTTTCCAATATCTAGTTGATTGAATAGTATCTGTCTGTTCAGATTTGTTTCTGTAACAATATCATTATCAACCAAAATGAGTTGACCGATACCGGCACGAACAAGGTTTTCTGCTACAGTGCAGCCCAAACCACCCATCCCTGCAATAAGAATGGATGATTCTTTTAGGAGAGCTTGTTTTTCCTCTCCCCAGAATTTAATATTCCTTGCAAATTGATCCATTATCCACCACCTCCGGGTGGGAAGATGTCGATCTTATCACTGTTACTCACAATTGTATCCAATTTTTCTAAATGATAGATATTCCTGCCATTCAAAAGAATGATAATTCCGGGAATAAGTTTTCCAGCTTCAATAAGTTCAGCTAAAAGATCTTTATTGGTTTTCTCAGCAACTTTTTGCAAAAGGTTCAACACAGAAATATTATCTTCATTGATTTCAATTTCATTTTGCTTTAAGAACATTCTGAGTAAACTATAAAATTTTATTTTAATCATATAGATGAAGGAATTTATTAGAATAATTATGTCAAATAAAAACGCCCCGTTGCCGGGGCGTTAATGTACATTTTTGTGAAATAAAAATAACTATTTGATCAACAGCATCTTTTTAGAAACTTCAGAAGTAACAGTTTTCATCTTCACAAAGTACATCCCACTGGAAGTAGAATTGCCATTGTTGTCTTTTCCATTCCAGACAAAGTTTGTAGTTTGCACGATTTCATTATTTACAATTGTTTTAACCAATTGTCCTTTTATGTTGAATATCTTAACTGATACAGGCTGCTGGATATCATTCTCATTAATTGAAAGAGAAATATTAGCAGTTGGATTGAATGGATTTGGATATACTGAGATTGAATTGATAGGAGCTACATTTACAGTGTTATCATCAGAATCTGTTGGTTCTAATTCATATGGAGTTGGACCGCCATAAGCGCCCATATCGTTCCTTGTTCCATCTGTATCATTGTACATTGCATCAGGATCACCTGCATCTATGCAAAGTGAACCAGCCTGCAGCCACCATGATGCAGCAAGCCCGTCATATTCTGTTCCATCCCCGGCTGTTGGTGCAACAAAAAGTGGATCCTCATCAATATTACCTATACCTTCATATCCACCACTTATACAGGTATATGTTACATCTATTGTACCGGGAGCAAAGAAAATTGGATTGCTATCGATGATAATGCAATTCTTGATGATAGGTTCTGCGCTTAAAATAAAGAATGGATATGCATTTACACCATTTGCCTCATTATTGGCAATAGTATTATTTGTAAATACTACATCAGAATCGTTTTGAAGCCAGATAGAACTAAATGATCCTGAATTGTTAACGATGATATTATTGGTGATCTCTATTGCTGAATTATTGCATTTTATGCCACCTACAGAATTTGTACTGAAATTATTAGCAATTAGATTTTGTGAGATCAGGACATCATCGGATCCAACAATTTCAAATGCCGCTCCAAGCGTAGTACTTGTATTATCGAATATCTTACATCCGAT
>DAOUTP010000227.1 GCA_030626645.1 Candidatus Cloacimonadota bacterium | reverse complement strand
TAAGTTACCTGAGCCGCAGGCTTATTTATCTTAATGATCCTTCTAAGATCTATAGGAGTTGCGATAACAACAGCATCACATTCTGTTTTGTTAATTGTAGTTTCTAGATCTCTTATTTGTTGTTCACCATATCCCATTGCCGGAAGCAGAATCCCGATATCAGGATATTTCTCAAATGTTTCTGCGATAGAACCTACTGCATAAGGACGCGGATCAACCAGATCAGCAGCACCGAATTTCTCAGCAGCTACAATACCTGCACCATATTTCATTTCACCATGAGTAAGAGTCGGTCCGTCTTCCACGATAAGAACATCAGCACCTTTCACGATATCAGGTTTGTCAATACTCACAGGTGAAGCACCATCAATAACGATAGCTTCAGGATTAAGTTCACGGATGTTATCTCTAACTATCTGGATCCCTTCCGGATCAGCAGAATCGATCTTATTGATAACAACAACATCGGCATTGATCAGGTTAGTTTCACCTGGATAATATGTTCTTTCATGATCTGGTCTGTGCGGATCAACCACAACAATATTTATCATATTATCGGAAACATAGAAAGGTGTATCATTGTTTCCACCATCCCAGATAATAACATCAGCTTCTTTTTCTGCTTCACGAACGATAGCTTCGTAATCTACACCAGAATAGATAATACTACCCATCATGATATGTGGTTCGTATTCTTCCATCTCTTCAATTGTACATTTATGTTTAACCAAATCTTCTAACTCTGCAAATCTTTGTACCTTTTGTTTAACAAGATCACCATAAGGCATTGGGTGACGGATAGAAGCGACTTTAAGTCCTTTTTCTTTTAGAACTTTAACAACAGTTCTTGTTGTTTGGCTTTTTCCGCAACCAGTTCTTGTGGCACAAATTGTAATAAGTGGTTTGGTTGTTTTAACTGTAGAATTGTTCATTCCCATAAGTTTGAAGTCGGCTCCGGTAGCGTTAACCAGAGAGGCATTGTTCATAACTCTTTCATGTGGAACGTCACTGTAAGCGAATATAACTTCTTCTACATTATGTTCCTTAATAAGATTTACTATTTCATTTTCTGCGAAGATAGGGATACCTTCAGGATAGAGTTCTCCAGCAAGTTCAGCTGGATATTTTCTTCCATCGATATCAGGGATCTGTGTTGCTGTGAAAGCAACAACATCGTAATTTTCATTATTTCTGTAATAACAATTAAAGTTATGGAAATCACGTCCTGCAGCACCCATAATGATGATTTTTTTCTTCATCTTTCTCTCCTTATATTTTAGTGAATAATTTCTAAGACACGCTTAAAAATAGAGGTTTGACGTCAAGGAAATTAATAAATGGAATTAATTTTAAAATTAATATGAATTAATAATTTTAACTTTACTAATTTTTTGTTATTATATTTTAGGTATCATAAAAAAAAATGGAGGAAATATGTTAGATAAAGTAAAAGTTCAGGAAGTTCTGGATAAAGTACGCCCCTCTTTACAAGCGGATGGCGGAGATTGTGAACTTATAAACATTACTGAAGATAATGTTGTAGAAGTGAGATTGCAAGGTGCTTGCGGAAGTTGCCCAATGGCTACTCTTACACTTAAAGCAGGCATCGAAAGAGTTTTAAAAGAAGAGATCCCGGAAGTTAAAGAAGTCATATCAGTTTAGGATCGAAAAATAATTATTAAAAAGTGAGGTGTCTGATATGTAGAGACCTCACTTTTATTTAATATTTTTTTGGAGGAAAAATGAAACTTAAACATTATTCAGAAGTGACTTTAGAAGAAGTTACAATGGAAGGCGCTAAGAAAGCAAAGATACGCTGGCTTATCTCAGAAAAGGATAAAGCACCAAATTTTGCAATGCGTATGTTTGAACTTGAACCAGGTGGTTTTACTCCGTATCATTCACATAATTGGGAACATGAAAATTTCATTGTAGAAGGAACCGGTGCTTTGGTTACTGAAGATGGTGAATTATCTTTCAAATCGGGTGATGTAATATTCGTAGATCCTTTTATGAAGCATAATTATAAAAACACAGGTAACACAACACTTAAATTTCTTTGTTTGGTTCCTCTGGAAAAACCAGCAAAACAGATAAAGAAGAATGTGAATCCTTTTGCTGCCGGGAAAGCAAATAATTGTTAATAAATAATTTCAACTTATTAAAGATAATTGACATCCTGAGGTTTCTATTAGCTTTACTTTCGAAGGAACTCATGGAAGTTCTTATAGCTTTGCATCTTGTTCAGAACAGAGATTCTTCCAAAGATCAATATGGAAGATACGTCAGAATGACAGTTTTGATTTACTGAACAAATTAAAATAATATAAAAGGAGATACAAAATGGAAAAAAAATTCTTTAAAGATCTTGTAATGGCACCAAGCCCATCAGGATTTGAACAACCGGCACAAGAAGTGTACCGAAATTTTGTAAAAGAATATGCTGATGAAGTTACAACCGATGTTCACGGAAATGTGATCGCACTTAAAAAAGGAACCGGAAAACTTCGTATTATGATCTCTGGTCATGCTGACGAGATCGGACTTATGGTAAATTATATTGATGATAAAGGATTTATCAGGTTTACATCTATTGGTGGTGTAGATGCAACTCTGCTCCCGGGACTTCGTGTGAATATCTATCATAATAAAATAGTAGTTCGTGGTATTATTGGCAGGAAACCGATTCATTTGATGAGTCCTGAAGATAGAAAGAGCACTCCAAAAATGTCTGATCTCTGGATCGATATTGGTGCTAAAGATAAAAAAGCTGCTGAGAAAAAAGTATGTGTTGGTGATTATGCAACATTCTCTCCGGGTTTAGAAGTTCTCTCAGGAAGCATTATTACAACAAAAGCTACAGATAATAAAGCTGGTGTTTACGTTGCTGGGTGCCTTTTGAAGGAACTTGCTGATGAAAAAATCTCTGCGAATATTTATTCTGTTTCTTCAGTTCAGGAAGAAGTTGGTCTTCGTGGAGCCAGAACAAGCGCATACGGAATTGATCCTCACGTTGGAATCGCCATCGATGTTACTCATGCTACAGATTATCCGGGAATGAATAAAAATCAACTGGGTGATGTTGCATTAGAGAAAGGTCCAACAATTGCTGTTGGTGCAAATATTAACCCGAAAGTATTTGAACTTCTCAAAAAAGCCGGAGATAATGTAAAAGTTAAATATCAGATAGAAGCAGCTCCACGTGGAACAGGAACAGATGCAAATGCAATTCAAGTAACAAGAGCCGG
>DAOUTP010000360.1 GCA_030626645.1 Candidatus Cloacimonadota bacterium | reverse complement strand
TATTGAAAATTGAGTTTTAGCTGGGGATATTTCTCGCAGATCTTGATTAGTTCTTTCTGAAATTGCATTCTTCCTCCTGCTTAATTTAATTACGACAAATGGAAGTTGATAATATTTTTTGTAAATGAAAAGATGTAAATCATGTTTTTTAATTGACTAATTATTTCATCTATTTAGTTTACGTACAGTCAACTAAGCAAAATGGAATACATAGAATTTGATTGAGTTATTAAATGAATTAGGAGGTTATGATGAAGAAATTAATTATCTTTGTATTTATTATTTTTGTAGGAATATTATTTGCTAATCCGATTATGCCGGGTCCTATAATTGTAGAGCTTTATCGTGATGGGAATGATTGGGAATTAACATTATATAACGAAACAATGTTTGAATTTAATTTGGATAATTGTGCACTTTCTTCAAATTATGGTTTTTCAGAATTCAATGATGAAATAGAATTCTTAGAGTATGTAACTGTAACAAATGATGATCTACAAGATTCACTTTATATCAATTGGGAAAGTGATGTAATCCGAACTTATTATGATGATGGCAATGGCTTGGAAGAAATTGACAATTGGAGTTTTGCTCCTGTTAGTTATTGGTTCAATAGTATTAATTCTCTTTATAGTGGACAATCACTTCGTAGGCACGAGCCAATGATGGATTATGAATTTCTATTAAAAGATTCTAATATTGAAGAAGGATTGAGAACTAGAGGTATTTTCGAAGGATATATTTTCGATGTCAATGGTGATCCGGTAGAGAATGCATCAATTGAATTCTATCGTGATGAAAACTGGTTGGAAAATATTTTTTTACCAATTACATCTAATGCTATTGGCTTTTTTTCTTCAGAGATATTTGCAAAAAATTTTGAAGTTTCAGTTTGTTTGGGTAGTCAAGTCTTAGTAGATACATTTTTGACAATCGAACCTGACTCAACTACTTTTATTGAATTCTATACAGATTACAATCCAAGTAGTTCTGATAACCATGAAATCTCACTTCCTGCATCATACTACAATCTTTCCAATTATCCCAACCCATTCAATCCAACTACTGTGATAAGTTTTTCAGTACCGCAAACTTCCTCGTTTGTGACTATTGAAATATTTAATTCCCGTGGTCAGAAAATAAAGACAATTTCTCCGAGCTTGTGTCATCCTGAGCCTGTCGAAGGACGAGGAGAAACGAAATGTAATGTTATATGGAACGGAACTAACGAAAACAATAAACAAGTTCCTTCCGGTGTTTATTTCTACAAACTTGTTTCGGGTGGAAAAGAACTTGCTGCAAATAAGATGTTGCTATTGAAATAATAGTTACGAAGACAAACTTGGTAGACAAAATTATTTAGGAGGTTTAATATGAAATATTTATTGTTAATTTTACTTACCTTCTCCCTGCTTTATGCTTACGATTGGTTACCTATTTGCGCTGAAGATTACGAGATTTATGATTTTTCTACTTGTCAGACAGGTTTGAATCAATATGCTTTGGCCTGTGAAGACGGATTGTTGATCTATGATGGAAATACATGGACACATCATTCCAGTTCGCTGCCTGTTTGGAATGTTCTTCCCTGGATCGATCAGCAATTAATCTTGATCCAGGGCAATGGCAGCTATTCTGATGGAGTTTACAAATTCAACGAATACACACATCAATTCGAAGTGATCGAATGGATTTTTGAACCAAATTTCCTGGTTTACAATGAGACCGAACAGGAATATTTTATCGGAGCTTATGACGGTTTGTACAAATCATCTGATGGAGAAAACTGGGACGAAGTGACCTATTTTTCTGATATGAACTGCGTTGACATGGTTTTCCTAGACAATCATTATACGGTTTCGGTAACTGGTAGCATCTACCATATTTATTATTCTGATGATTATGGC
>DAOUTP010000361.1 GCA_030626645.1 Candidatus Cloacimonadota bacterium | reverse complement strand
CGATGTTAATATTATCAAAGATGCTATCAATCGTGAAGTTGACCGGGGCGGACAGGTTTTCTTTGTTCATAATAGAGTGCAAACAATAGAAAGTATTGCTGCCGAACTGCAGGAACTTCTTCCTCATGTGAGCTTTGAGATAGGACACGGGCAATTGCCAGAGAAGCAACTGGAGAAAATAACACTCGATTTTGCACATCATAAATTTGATGTACTTATTGCGACCACAATAATAGAATCTGGTATCGATATTCCAAATGCAAATACAATGATAATAAATCGTACCGATATGTTCGGACTTGCTCAATTGTATCAAATGCGCGGCAGGGTGGGAAGAAGTAATCGCCGAGCTTATGCCTATCTTATAATCCCACCAAAATTAAATGAGATCGCAAGAAAAAGGCTGGAATCACTCATTGAATATGAATCGTTGGGAAGCGGCTATCAGATTGCTATGCGGGATATGGAGATACGTGGTGCAGGAACACTTTTGGGTACAAAACAAAGCGGTATAATTAATTCTATTGGATTTAATTATTATAATCGTCTTCTGGAAAGCGCAATTAAAGAATTGCAGGATGAAGAATTTACAGGAGAGCTGGAGAAGGAAAAGCTGCTTCATCTTAAACTGGATATTGATCATTATTTCCCTGAAACTTATATTTCCAATGAAAGAGAGAGGTTGGAAATTTACCGCAAACTATTACATTTTACTTCATTAAATGAATTTGATGATATTGAAAAAGAATTAATCGATAGATTTGGTGAAATACTTGAAAAATCAGAGAACACACTTATATATTACAAATTGCGTATGCTGGCTCTGCAAGCTAATCTTCGTTCTATCGATATTAAGAAAGATAAATTCATTATTGAATATGATTCCAAACGTCTTCCATCTCGATCATTGATCTCAAAAATTATCGGTGAATTCAGCTATCCGGTTAATTTTGATACAACAAAAAATCTACGGATAATTTTCAAAATTTCTGAAGCAAATAAAACCGCAAAATATAATCATCTGAAAATAGCTCTTAAGATATTGCAATTTATTGCTGAAATTTCTTAAAACAGCATATTTATGTGTGTATGAAAACATTTGACAAAAAAGCTTAACTTTAGAATTTTTCTCCATCTTAAAGAGAATGTTAATCATTGGTTAGATAGATTCAGGAGGTTCAATGAAAAATATATACAGATTTGTGTTGGTGATAGCCGTACTTATTTCTTCAATTTCCCTTATTGCACAGGTAAATGACAACACACAATATAGCAGTGAGATCATGTATAATATCTCTGTTGTTGGTGCAGTTAAAAACCCCGGGGTATATATGTTCCCACCAACCAGTCGTGTCTCACAAGCTATTAAACTTGCCAATACACTTCTTGATACGATCAATGTTCCCGTACATGCAGTGAGTAATGCTTCAAAAAGAAATATTATATTAAAAAGAAATGATGAAATTATAAAACTAGATCTATTAAGGTTTCTTGTTCTGGGGGAAGATAATTCAAATCCATATATGAATGATGGAGATATTATTATTATTCCTACCATTATGAAACAAGTCCATGTATATGGAGCTGTCGGTAATAGAAATGATGAACTTCTTATGAATTCCATTGAGTTAAGAGATGGAGACAGAATATCTGACATTATTGAACTTGCAATGGGGTTAATGCCAAATGCAGATAATAAGAATGCTGAAATCGTGAGATTTATTGGGAATTCATCTGAAACTGAATCGATCAATCTAAACCTTGATCTTATCATGAACAATTCTGAGAACGAAGAAAATATTGTATTACAAAATAATGACAGGATCTATATCCGCAAAATTCCTGAATATCATAATAAGAGTTTTGTTACATTGATAGGTGAAATTATTTACGAAGG
>DAOUTP010000243.1 GCA_030626645.1 Candidatus Cloacimonadota bacterium | reverse complement strand
CTGGGGCGATATATTAACAGTTGAAACTTATAATGTTAACTCAAATAAATGGGTGAAAAAAAACGATTTACCACTTTTACTCTTCAAACCAGGCGCTGTCGTAGTAAATAATGAAATTATTGTTTTGGGTGGGCAGACCTTAATAAATGACCAAAATGATTGTTCAAAAAAGGTCTTTATTTATAAACCCAAAATGGATAAATGGGTAGAAACAACTCCCTTACCAACTAAAAATGTATTTTTTGGATGCACAAGCATAGAAAATAAAATTTATGTAATTGGTGGAACCATCGGTGGTAATCCGAATTGGGAATCCTATCCTACAGTATATGAAGGAGAGATGATTTCGAATGAAACTATAAATTAAAAAGACGTATAAAAAAATGAAGAAATATAAAAAGGGAAGAATAGTCATAACACACAGCTCCACAGCCAAGCAATCAGCTACTATTCTTATACTAACCATTGAGCCAAAAAAAAGTTTTTTTAAAAACTTTAATGTTATCTTTAATCGGAAAGAGAATAAGCATAACACAAAGCTCCACAGCCAAGCAAGAAGAAAAGCAAGAAGAACGTGGCGCACTCCAAACATTAACCAACACTTGTACGCCTTGGAGTATTCCGCGTCGCACTCAGGTACTTAGGTACATTCACATTTCACATTCTTCCTCTCTCTTTTCATTTATTTCTTGACCTAAAACCTAGAGTATTCTTATGAAATATTATTGGAGAATTTATAATGATAAAAAGAAGAGAAACCAGAACTATTCAAGTTGGCAATGTAGCTATAGGTGGTGATAATCCCATTTCAATACAATCAATGACTACCACTAAAACAGCAGATGTAAAAGCTACAGTTCAGCAGATAAAGGAACTGGCAATTGCCGGTTGTGATATTGTGCGTATTGCTGTTCCCGATATTACTTCAGCCGAAGCTATAAAACAAATTAAGCAACATATTTCCATTCCACTAATCGCAGATATTCACTTTGATTATAAACTTGCAATTGCTTCAATAAAAGCTGGTGTAGATGGATTGCGTTTGAATCCGGGAAATATAGGTAGTGAGCAGAATGTTTTAAAAGTTGTGGATGCTGCCAGAGAACGGAAAATTCCTATTCGTATTGGTGTGAACAGCGGTTCACTTTCTAAAGAAAAATTAAAGAAATATGGAGTTTCTGCAGAAGGTATTGTAGAAAGCGCCTTGGAACACGTTGCTATTCTGGAAAAGGCAAATTATCATGAGATCAAGATCTCGGTGAAGGCATCATCAGTTCCCTTAACTATCGAGTCATATAAACTACTCTCTTCTAAAACTGATTATCCGCTGCATCTCGGAGTTACGGAAGCAGGAACAGAATTTAACGGAACCATAAAATCTTCAATTGGCATTGGTTCCTTACTGGCTCAAGGAATTGGTGATACTCTACGTGTTTCGTTAACTGCCGATCCGGTAAAAGAGATCGTGGTTGGAAAAGAAATTCTTAAAGCACTTCATCTTCGTAAAGGTTTGGAAATTATCTCCTGCCCCACTTGTGGCAGAACGGATATTGATATTATCTCACTGGCAAAAAGAGTGGAAGATGCTTTGGAAAAATATGCCGATACAGATCTTTCTGTTGCCGTAATGGGCTGCATTGTGAATGGTCCGGGAGAAGCTCGTGTAGCTGATTTTGGGATTGCCGGCGGCAAACATGAAGGATTGCTTTTTAAGAAAGGTGAGATCTTGCGCAAAGTTAAGGAAGAGGAATTAGTTCCACAGCTTATTAAACTCATTAAAGAGAATGTTGAAATTTAAACTTTTCTGGTTATTACTTTTATTCTGCATAATATTAAATGCTGAACTCAGGATCGGTGAAATAAAGTTTGAGGGAAATCAACTTATCTCAGACAAAGATCTTGTAACGGTCATCTCATCCAGCACCGGCAGTGTTTTTTCTCAAGAGCTTTTGAACAAAGATGCCAAACACATCTCCGAATATTATTCCAACAAAGGATTATTTAATATTAAAGTTTATGCTCCCAAAATTATCACACACTCACCCACTAGAATTGACGTGATCTTCCAAATAGAAGAATTGAGTGAGATGTTGGTAACAGATTTAAAGTTTGCAGGAAACAGCTACATCACCGATTCCAAATTATCTTCAATACTTCCTAAACGAGAATTAACCTTACTGGAACTTGCCGGATCGCTTAAAACTTTAGCTGAATATTATGCTGATAACGGCTTTCTTTTTGCAGATGTAAATCTTGATAGTCTAAAAAATATAAATGAACATTTTACTGCATTTATCAAAATTGATGAAGCCAAATTTTGTCAGTTCACTGAATACAAATTCAAAGGTAATAAAACCACTCGTAATGAAACTCTCATCAGGATCTCGCAACTTGGTAAAATAAGAAATATCACTCCTGCAATATTGCAGCAGGCAGCAAATAATATTCGCACGAAAAGATATATTAAAAACTGCGATCTGATACCGCTTGATCACAGCAAATTGCTTTTTCAGGTGGAAGAAGACCGCATGAGTTTGATCTCAGGAATACTGGGTTATGATAATTCTAAGGAAGGCAAAAACAGTATTACCGGTTGGGTCGATCTTGAGTTTATGAACCTGTATGGAACCGATCGCTCTCTTGCACTCAACTGGCAGCATCTTTCTGCAGATGTTAGCTCTATTGAGCTTAAATATCATGAATCAGGTTTTTCCCGTTATCCGGTTAATGCAGACCTATTGGTTTATCGTCAAGAAGTTGATTCCACCTATATAAGATCCAAATTTGAAAGTGAAATTTATTATTACGATCTCTATAATCGTTATGGTTTATTTTTTGGAATGGAGGACATATTTCCGGGCAGCATCAAACCTGCAATTATTGAAAGATCATCCTTTAAAAAACTTGGTGTATTATGGGATATGACAGATCTGGATAATATTCTTAATCCATCTTCAGGAGCTGAAATTTATCTGAAATATTACTACATTTTTAATACTATAGATGAAAAAGATCTT
>DAOUTP010000398.1 GCA_030626645.1 Candidatus Cloacimonadota bacterium | reverse complement strand
TAACATTAACACTTGAACTGGGGATGAATCTTTCCGGCGTGAAGATTGTTTTTTCTTTAGCAAAAAAACTTGATATGAACGATGATGAACTCCTCGACTTCATTTATGATCATATAAATGAATTTCAGGTTTGAAAAGAAGACAGACAGGATAAAGAAAACAGAGAAGGGGAAAGTCTTATGAAAGATTTAATATATGATGATCTGGTAGATAAAATAATTGGTGCATGCAACAAAATATATAACAAATTAGGAAGTGGATTCATTGAATCAGTCTATGAAAACTGTTTAATCATTGAACTAAAAAAAATAGGTTTATTGGTCGAAAATCAAAAATCTATTCAAGTATTTTATGATGGTCAGGAAGTTGGGTATTTCATCGCAGATATTATTGTTGAAAATAAGATCATCTTAGAACTGAAGGCAATTAAAGAACTTACCAAAATCCACGAAGACCAGCTTGTAAACTATCTTGCAGCAACCGGAAAAGACGTTGGATTATTAATTAACTTTGGTAGTAAAGAAGTACAGGTGAAAAGAAAAGTAAGAAGTTTAAATTAAAATAATTAGACAGGATTGGCTGAATGAAGACACTGTGTTTAATCTGTGTAAATCAGTGGCGATAAATCTTGTTGATCCAGTCAAAAGAAAAAGGAAGAGTTAATGGCAGAAAACGTATTTAACGATAAGGCGTTGCAGACTTATCTTAACCAGATAGCTGAAATCGAACCCTTGAGCAGAGAAGAAGAGCATGCACTGGCAATTAAAGCTCAAAAAGGTGATCAAGCAGCAATCGAAAAGCTTGTTATTTCCAACCTTAAATTTGTGGTTAAAATTGCAGCAAAATATCAGAATCGTGGGTTGACTCTCTCTGAACTTATCAGTGAGGGAAATATGGGGCTTATTAAGGCAATTGATAAATTCGATCCTAAATTGCATAATAAACTTATTTCGTATGCTGTCTGGTGGATCCGTCAGAAGATCCTTTTTGCTCTTGCTGAGAAAACAACAGTTATCCGAATGCCGCTTGGAAAAGCAACTCAGGCTAATAAAATCAAATATGCCAAAGATAAAGTATTCAGCGAAACAGGACAAAAGGCAACGATTGAAGAGATCTCTGAAATTACTAATCTTGATGAAAATGCTATAAAGAAAGTAAGCGGTCAAACTAAAAATACGCTCTCAATTGATAATGCTGATTTTTCTAGAAACCATAGTAATGTTGCGCTTAGTGAATTGCTTACCGATAGGAGTGCCGTTGATCCTAAAACATTATACTACCGCGAAAAAGTTGAAGAAAGTATAGATAGATCAATTGACTCTCTTGGATCTCGTGAAGCTTATATTGTAAAACAGTATTTTGGGCTGGAAGGTGGAAGGTCAAAGAATTTTGCACAGATCGGAGAAGAACTGGGATTATCCCGCGAACGGGTGAGACAAATACAAAAAGCAACTCTAAAAAAAATATTAGAAGATTCTTACGATAAAATTGAAAACGATTTTGATAATTTA
>DAOUTP010000337.1 GCA_030626645.1 Candidatus Cloacimonadota bacterium | reverse complement strand
ATCGTAGTGGTTAAATCATAATTTACATTCAAACAACAATTAATTTATATATTTTTCCAATATCTTAAGATTCGTTTTTAAACTATCGGAATTAAGTCTTAAAGTTTTTTTGGCATTAGAACCAAGCTGCTCACGCAGTTCCTTATTATTATATAAATTAAGGATGTCATCAATCAATTTCTTTTTGTCAGAAACTATAATGCCATTGTTTTCTAAAAGCCTATCCACCGAATCACGACAGGAATGATGGTATTTCCCGATAATGGGAGCAGTTCCATAAAAAGCCGGTTCAAGTGGATTATGCCCACCAAAATTAACGAAGCTGCCGCCAACAATAGCAATATCAGAAAGGCCATAGATCATGTTTAGAATACCCATTTCATCAACTAATAATATTTCGCCGGATTCTTCTAATTTTGAGTAGATATTATAATCATATTCTTTGAAAACTTCGCATACTTGAGGAATTCGGTGCAGATGGCGTGGGACAATGACTACTCTCAGGTTCTTTATTTTCTCTTTAAGGCTGACAAAAACTTCCTTGAAGAGCTTTTCTTCTCCGGGACGGCTACTTCCCCAAACGATGATAAAATCATCCTCAGAATAGCCTAATTCACTTCTTAATGTAGTTTTGTCGAATTCCGGAAGCTCAATACAGAATTTAAGGTTATGTGCATTAACAACATTATTGAATTTGAATCCAATGAATCTTCGTGCATCTTTTTCCGATTGAGCATTTACAGCTTTAATGGCTTTCCAAACAGATTTCCAGAAAAAACGAAGATTTCTATATTTCGGAAATGAATCATCTGAAATTCGGGCATTAACCATTACTATCGGGATCTTTCGTTTTTTTGCAATATACAGCATGTTTGGCCAGAATTCAGTTTCTACCAGAATTATCAATTCAGGATTAATAGTATTGAAAAACCTTCTTTGGATGAATGACGCATCAATAGGGAACAAGCTGACAACTAATTTTGGACTGATCTTCTTTGCAGCTTCCAACCCTGTTAACGTCATTGAAGTCATAAAGAAATCTTTTTGTGGATATTTTTGCAGAAGTTGATTAATAAGCGGTTTTACAGCATTTACTTCACCAACAGAAGCAGCATGGATCCAAATACATTTCTCAAACCCATTTTTCAGGATACCAATTCTTTGTTTACCCCGCTTACTTTTCATACGTATTTTTATAAATGGATAACTTAAACGAACAAGAAAGGATGTTAACAAACGATAAATAAACATATATATTCCTTTTATTAATTTTTCTGAGATTATATCTTATAGAACTTTAAAATGAATTTCATCATCTACACTGCTTAATAGAACTTTTAGTGTATCTGTCAATTTATAAATTCCACCTTTTCTTTTTCCAATAAACCTGCTATGCTGCGGGAGATACTCATAATGATCATCATTTAAGGAAGATATGGCTATAATTCCAGTAATTGGATATTTATCTAATTCTACTATTAAGGAATTTTTTCGAACTGCAATAATAATAGCTGTATATTCATCACCGATTTTCTTTTGCATAAATATGTTCTTATTTTTGAGATCCACTTCACGTTCGGATTCATCAGCTATCATTTCTCTCTCAGTGGCAATTTTAGCTAGTTTGAATAGATGAGAGGATGAAAATGGAGCCTGTTCGGAATTTAATTTATTCTTTATCTGGTGGTGAACGATCAGGTCGGAAATTCTTCTGATAGGAGATGTAAAGTGAGTGTAATATCGCATTGCCAGTCCGAAGTGACCTAAATTCTCAACAGAATATTTAGCTTTTTTCATGCTTCGCAGTATCTTGCGGTCAAAAACCCGATGGTATTTTTCATCAGGAAGCAAGTTAAGCAAATTTTGAAGCACAATATTTAAATTATGATGCATTTCCATTTTTATATTATAGCTTGTAATTTCCTCTTTAAGTTTCATCAGTCTTTTTTCATCAGGTTTCTCATGTATTCTGTAGATCGTTTTACCATTTGAAAGTTCTTTGGCAATATACTCATTTGCAACCAGCATAAAGTTCTCGATCATTTTGTGGGAATCTGTT
>DAOUTP010000170.1 GCA_030626645.1 Candidatus Cloacimonadota bacterium | reverse complement strand
TGGCTATTGAGAAACTTTCAATTAATGGTTACAAAACAGCAGCATTACGAGTTATGTCTGACAATGAAGGTGCTGTTGCTTTATATAAGAAGATAGGGTTTGAACCCTGGAAAACTTAAGATGATTTTTTCAACAGGGCATAACACTGTGCCTGTGGTTTGTGTTAGTAAGAGTTTTAATGTATGGTAAGAATCTGTTGTGTTAATTTAATGTGGAAACGTCCTCAGAACGCCTCCACAGCGCACAGATGCCGTTAACCAACATTCCGCTTCGCTTCATGCTTATTTTTAGAAAGTTCATTGAGTGGTATAGGTTGGATTATAAAAAATGTTTATTAGATTTAATAATATTATTAATTTCTTCGCATATAGGAGTGAAATACTTTTTTGTTTGACAATTAAGAACTTGCTTTATGAAGTAGGTAATCATAAATAAGTATTGGTGAATGGAAATAATTTAGAGGAATAATATGGCAAAAGTAGTTGTAGAGAACATAGATAAGTTTTATGAAAATGGTTTTCAAGCTGTAAAAAAAGTTAGTTTTATTGCTGAAGATAAAGAATTTGTAATTTTGGTTGGTCCTTCCGGTTGCGGAAAAACAACCATGCTTCGCATGATCGCAGGTTTGGAAACTATCTCCAATGGTGAGATCATGATCGGCGAGAAAGTTGTGAATAACGTACTTCCAAAAGATCGTGATATAGCGATGGTTTTCCAAAATTACGCACTCTATCCGCACATGACAGTATATGAAAATATGGCTTTTGCCCTCAAACTGAGAAAATATAAAAAAGAAGATATCGATGAAACAGTAAAAAGATCTGCAGCACTTTTAGAAATTGAAGAACTTCTGGATAGAAAGCCCAAGCAACTTTCCGGCGGACAGCGTCAAAGAGTTGCCCTGGGAAGAGCTATCGTGCGCCAACCCAAAGTTTTTCTATTTGACGAACCACTCTCTAATCTCGATGCAAAACTGCGTGTTCAAATGCGGGCTGAGATCATCAAGCTCCACAAAAAACTGCAAACAACTATTATTTATGTAACTCATGATCAAGTGGAAGCAATGACCATGGCAGACAAAATGGTCGTGATGAAAGACGGTGTAATTCATCAGATAGATTCTCCACTAAATATTTACAACGACCCCTGCAATCTATTTGTAGCAGGGTTCATTGGCAGTCCTGCCATAAATCAATTAAGAGGAAAGATAACTGCAAAAGGTAAGAAGCTATATTTCAATGTTGAAGATATGCAGTTGGAAATCCTTGATGTAAAGAAATTGGAAAAATACATCGGTAATGAGATCATAATGGGTATTCGTCCGGAAGATATCTATGATGCCGAATATGATCAGATGGCAGAATTCCCTCAATCTGCAAAAGCTCTTTGCGAAGTTGTAGAGCCGATGGGAAATGAATTTATTGTGTTCCTGAAAACTGCAACTGCGAAGCTCACTGCCAGATTCGATCCTAAAAAGTATCCCAAAATGGATGAAAATATTCCTATCACATTTGATATGGAAAAAGCTCATTTCTTCGATGTTGAAACCGAGGTAAAGATATAGATAAGTTTTAAAAAAAATAGAAAGCATAAATTCATTTAGATTTCTCTTGCAAAATAAAGTAATATAAATTTTATTAAAATAGATTCAATCTGGATAATATAATTAATTTCGCACTAAAATATACGCCTTAATTCTACTTCTTGATCAAGAAGTCATGTTTGTTAAATGTAATGTAACGAGGTAATTATGAAATTATTTATTATTATTTTACTTTTGTCTTGTATGTATTTATCAGCTATTGATCTGCATCTTCCCCTTTCTGCTGTTCAAAATGCTACTTCAGGATTGGTACTCATTTATCCTTCTCCTTCGGCTGCAAGTAGTAATGCTGCCTGTTCTTTTGCCGGTATTGAAACTTCCGCAACCTATCTCTTCAGTATGGAAGATCTACCCTTCTACAATTTCCATGCTCAATACAAATATCGTGATTTCGGCTTTCATATGGGAAGTTCATTTCTCGCTCATCCTCTTTACAAAGAGAGCAGCAGCATGTTCACATTGAATTACACTCATCATCAATTCACAATAGGTTCTTCTATACGTTATCTATATAATATGGTTGAAGAATATCATGAAGATTCTGCACTGCTTGTAGATATGGGATTACTCTGGCATAATGGCAATATTGCAACCGGCTTGAGTGTACGGAATGTAACTCACTCCCAGTTCTTGGAAGAGCAATTACCAATTGTATATTTGTGGGAATCTTGTTTTTCTATCACTAATAAGAGCAGGTTATCGGTAGGGTTGGAAAAAGAGTCTAATTTTGATTTTGCCTTTAAGATAGCAGGCAGATATGATGTTCATAAGGTTCTTACTATACTCTCCAGTTACCAATATGAACCTGATCGTATCGGAATTGGTGCAGTATTTAATCTGAAAGATTTCAGTATTTGCTATAGTGTTCGTACGCACCAATATCTTTCACTCAACCATTATATATCATTGAATTATGCGTTCTAAAATAATACTGATTTTCTTCCTGTTTTTTGTAATTCTTTGTGCAGAAGATTCTGAGGAGAAGATATTTTCATTTGAAGATGAAACATATCACTCCACCGAATTAAGTGACCTTCTGCAGAATATTAAAAAGAACCCGATCAATGTAAATATGGCAGATGAAGAAGAGCTGGCACTTATTCCCTGGCTTTCTGAAAAGGATATTCAAAAGATCATTCTCTATCGGAATTCCCATAAAATTTCAAGATTGGAAGATCTCTCTAAAATTGGTATAGACGCTGTTACAGTAAATGAATTAAAGGATTTTATTACATTCAGTTCTGCAATTGATCTCAAACTGAAACAGACATCAAGGCTCGAATACCATCAGCCAAAGCAGTATCTTCCATCAACCTTGAAATATTTCCAGAAAACCATCTTAGCCATCGATAATTTTAAATTTGGATTCATCAGTCAAAAAGATGAAGGCGAGAAAGACCTGCTAGATTACTATTCATATTTTGTGGAATATTCACCTGATAAAATCTTAAAGAAGTTTTTGATCGGAAAATACAGATTGGCTTGGGGACAGGGAATTCTATTCGCTCCTAAACTGGGGATGTCAAAAAGTGGAGCGGCTACTTCAGTTCCCGTAAAGAAATTCAATCCGATAAAACCCTATACAAGTTCTTATGAGATCTGGGAACTGGAAGGTGCTGCAGTAAACATCGAATTATCTGCCTACAACTTTATCCCTTACTTTTCCAAAACCGCTCTCAGTGCCAATCTGGATACTCTTGATTGTATTACCTCATTTAACGAAAGTGGATTGCATTTTGATGAAGAGAAGAAAAACAATGTGCAAGAAATGATCTATGGTCTGGCAACTAAGTTTTCTCAGGCAGATCATTCATTCGGGGTCAATTATGCTGAAATAAATTTTGATCATGACTTTAGCAATTCAGCTCGTAAAAGTGAATATTCAGCCATTTCTGCTGACTTCATTATTAATAGAAGCGGCTTCCCTACTTTTGGAGAAATTGCCTACGCTCAAGAGAAAACTGCTGGAGTTCTGGGTTGTAAATTCGGAGAAAACGAGATGCGTCATTTACTTCTATTTCGCTATTATCAAAAGGATTTCCCAACCTGGCACGGCAATCCGTTTTCCTCGCAGAGCCGCTTTGATAATGAAGTAGGATTATATTACGGTATGACGATAATCCCCATAGAACGAACCAAGATCAATTGCTATTTTGATCTGTGGAGCTTTCCGGAAACTCGTTATTTTGAAAAAATGCCAACTGTTGGCAGTGAACAATTTATCCAATTCGAACGGAAGTTTAATACTAACAATCTGCGCTTTACTATTCAGCATAAAGATAAAGAAAAATATATTTCATTGGATGAAGCTAAGATCCGTGATTTTGAAAGAACTGTGATCCGGGCAGACTGGTGGCAGAATATAAATAATTTCAGGTTCAAAACACGCTGTGAATTTATTACAGAATATCTGAAAAATGAAAATATACATAAAAGCGGGATTTTAGCTTATGAAGAGATCAAATGGAAGATAGATAAGATCACGCTTATTGGTCAGGTTTCTGTGTATCACTCGGATGTTCTGCATTATATGTATGAACATAATGTAGACGGAATTATGCAAAATTCCATTTTGAAAGGCGATGGAGCTTATTCTTATTTTGTACTGAAATTTAATATTTTGCAGGAACTGGAACTACAATTCAAAATATCGGATCATTGGAATACAAAAGACAAAATGCGAATCTATCTGCAGGTTGTGAGTAGTTTTTAAGTATTCTTCTAAATCTTCAATAATTCATATACTGAAAATACCGTTGCGACAACTCCGATGATCGTATAAAAGAAAGCAGGCATTTTTATGAGTTTAATTTCA
>DAOUTP010000382.1 GCA_030626645.1 Candidatus Cloacimonadota bacterium | reverse complement strand
TTTGGAATAAAAAAGAAGTTCCAATTTTATTAAGCGGAATGACAACAATGCAGCATGTTAAAGAAAATATTGAAAGTGCCAAAACGGCAAAGATCGGATTATTTTCTAAAGAAGAGCTGGCTCTTTTTCAAACCATTAGAACTGCATATTTAAAGCGATCACCATTCTTCTGCACAACCTGTAAATATTGTGAGCCATGTCCTCACGGTGTTTCCATCTCCACCGTTTTAGGATTTTATATGATGAACGTAATGTATGATGATCTGGATAAAAGCAGGATGTTCTACAATAGTTTTTTGAGTGAAGAAAATAGGGCAGATAAATGCACAGAATGTGGTGAGTGTTTGGCAAAATGTCCACAGCAGATCGAGATAATAAAATGGCTGAAAGAATCACATAAAGTTTTAAAGAAGGATAAATGAAAGCTCACGGGTTCGCAATCTCGTTGCATAGCTCCTGCTATGTAACGGAAAGTTTGCAGCTCTGGCTGCTGTGTATTGCTAACTTGGTAGCTGGAGCTACAGGATCAACATCACACAGCAAGAGCTGTGTGACGAGAATCAGCAAGAATCCGTCCTTTGTGATAGGTTACAAAGATAAAAAGAGGTAAAAATGCATTATATTTTATTAGGTTTTGCTCCCGGACTTTACTGGTTATGGTATTTTTATCAGCGTGATAAATTGGAACCTGAACCCAAAAAATTGATTTTTGTTTCCTACTTCTTAGGAATTCTTTCAGCAGCTCTAGTGATCTTCATAAATATGCCTTTCAAATTGAATTATTTTGTAGGTGCTGTTGTGTCTGCTCCAATTCTTGAAGAACTTGCTAAATTCCTGATGGTGTGGGCTTATTTGTATAGAAATAAGAATTTCAGTGAGCCGATGGACGGAATTGTATATGCAGCCGCTGTTGCATTGGGTTTTGCTTCTATCGAGAACGGATTATATCTCTTCAGGATAAACCAGCAGGCTCAATTCCTGCTTCCTAATGTCATACTGATCAGGGCATTACTTTCCGTTCCTGCACACGCTCTTTTCTCCGGCATTTGGGGATATGCTTTAGGAAGATACAAATTTGATAAAAAGAAAAACCGCTTCACCGTAGTTTATGGACTACTTTTAGCAATGCTGCTTCATGCACTATTCAATTTCTTATGTCTAATCGGAATATATTCATCTTTTGGACTGCTTATTCTGGTAGCAGTGATGTGGGGTATTATGAATAAGAAAATTGCTAAGGCAGAAACGGCTTCACCTTATGCGCCAAGATCATTCATGGGTTGGAAGAAGAAAAGAAAAATAATAAAAAAGAAATGAAAAAAAAATTATTAATTATTTTCTTATCAATACTTGGATTTAGTGCTCATTCAATTACCTTAAAGGAAGTTTACGAAACGGCTCCTGCACAAGGTGCGTATGATAAATATCTGATTTTGGAAACAGGTGTAACTTACACTGGTGGACTTCTCATTGGCAAGATATTCGATCCAATAATTGCAGATCTATCCGGTCCGGAAGGTTTAGATGTTCGCATCGAAGGAAATGGTGCGATTTTGGATCTTGAGGGTGAACAGATAAGTATTTCATACTGTAATAATAAACTCGATATCGACAATTGTATTATTATAAACGGGAATATCAGATATCGTGGAATTAATAATCCAACCGGAAC